>CAJXUU010000135.1 GCA_913061325.1 uncultured Saprospirales bacterium
TACACTATCCTCTTCGTCGGCAGCGTCAGATGTGTATAAGAGACAGATTTTATTGTTACTGAATACATCCCCGAGGACAGACCATTGGTAGAAAAGGTGTTTTCTTGAGTGGCTTTAATCTTTCTTATAATTCTGCCTGAAATTGAGGCTAAAAGTATCTCAGTAACTGGATTGTTTGATTCTAATCTTACATCTTGACCAGCTGTTATTGGATTAGGATAAAGGGTCAATAACTCATTACCTATATCGCTAGTCGCAGTGGAGCCTTCTGGAATGTATTTATTGATATGACCACCATTCTGAGCCAACCAAATAGTATTGTCTTCGTCTCTAAAAGAACCTCTAGATTGACTGCAAAATTCTTTTGTTTCTACAAAACTATTTCCTCCATCAACAGATTCATAAATATTTGTTTGAGATTCATTTGAAGTGGTGTACACAATATTATCCGCTGATATGAAATGCATATTTCTAATGTCATATCCAGTTGAAATAGTTGAAGATGTTTCACCTCCATCGGTAGTCAAATACAATTGTAATCCATTTGTCGCTATTCCAATGTTTTCATCTAAGAATGCAAGCCGTCTAATTTTAGTCTCACTTCCGAAACTCTCAATATCCCAAGTGTCACCTCCATCTATACTCGTATAAATATTATCTTCTTGACCTGGGACATAGATTTTTCCTGATGATGATTGACTGATATGATAGTTGTAATTAGGTAAAAAAGCTTTTGTCTCCCACGTTAAACCTTGATCTGTAGATTTGACAATGCTAAAATCTGAGAAATCAGATCTTAATCCAATCAAATAATCACCAGCACTATTGTAGAGCATATTATCAATACCTACTGGTACATTCTGCGTAATTTGATCATTTTCTACTACCAATAAGATATCATTCCCCGCCACTAAATATTTATCCTTTGAAATGACGACAACAGCGTTAAGATAATTGTCAGATGCTAACCCAGAAAAATCCTGAAATTCCCATGTGCCACCTCCATCATCAGTTTTTATGATAGATCTTGTGCCACCTTCAGCTACACCTGTTCCACTAGAATGAATTTTAATATCGATTAGATTTTCTCTTTGATATTCATTCAAATTGATAAATGAAGCTCCAAAATCTGTTGATTTACCAACCATTGAAGATCTTCCAGCAAAATATAAAACACCATCATCAGTAAAAAGACTAGTATATATCAAATCATAGGTTCCATCATCAGGAATTGGAATGTAGGTAGAAGATTGCCCTCCATCAATTGAAACATATATTCGATTCGTATTAATAGTCATTATTACATTATCACCATATCCTCTCACTCCTATATTTTCAGGTAATTCATCTAAATCAGAATATGTATTTCCCCCATCTATTGTTTTAATTGGGTAAGTAAAGTTCTGAATCGTAAAGTATCCTAAATCATCACTTACCATATCAAATGAATAAATTCGATTCATGAAATCATTAGATTTCTTCTACTACATTTGTTGTTAAATGAACTCTTAGTAAATGGCCGTTTAAAGAAGCTATATGAAGGTAGTTCTGAGTAATGTCAGTTGCTACTACAGCATCGTTTTGAAAACCAAAATCAGCTATTCTTGTCCAATTATATTGTCCAGGTTGAGCTTCATGTATATTCTGATTAGAAATAACATAAACGTTTTGGTTGTCAGCTTCTACTCTGATATAATTACCTGAGGAGAGAAAGAGAGAGGAAGTACTTATTTCTGTAAATTCTAAAGTGTTAATATCAAATTCAAAAATTTCATCTTTGTATTGATAAACAGCTTTTTCTCCATTAGAACCAGGTACTATACAAATACTTTTTACAACATCAATAACTGTAATGGTCGTCCATGTCAGTCCTCCATCTTTTGAAACAATTGCTGTGTTGCAATCACCAGCTGTATAAATGTAATCGCCTTCTACGGCTATAGCATTTAATTCAGTATAAGGAACATTTGGAAAGACAGAGAAGTTATCTTGACAGAATGCTAGTTGTTGGATAAATAATAATAAGAGTATATTTTTTTTCATGATAATTAGATTTTGACCTAAAAATATAGGGCTATAATATAATTATCATCACCCAAAAGGGTGATATTATGATCAATCAGCTAAATATGGTGCGTATTAATGCAAAAAGAAGAGCACGAACACGAAACATAGCTACAATAAAGGATGAAACAATCAATTAAAAAGGAGAATCTTACATTATGTGATTACTTCAAGTAATTCTCCATTTTCTCTACGTCAGCTAATATCTGTCCCGTAACAACATTGTAAGCATAGTGGAAGTTATCACTGGTTGATTGTACTTTAGCTACAGCTTGATTGATACCATCTTTCATCGTTTTAAGCTTTACTGTATCGGCTTCGATTTCTTTTTGAAGATCAAGAATTCGTTGCTCTTTCTTTGCTATAGTTTCCGACAACTTTTTTATAGTTGTTTCCTTGCCTGTAACTTGTTTTGCTTTTTGTCCCTTTAGAGCCTCTTGGAATTTCGATTTTTCTTTTTCCAGCGTTTTCAAATAATGCTGAGCTGTTTTTATCAATTTACTCGGAGTAGCTCCCATTGTTTTTGCCATTGCTAAAGCACTTTTGTACTTGGTCGCCTCATCCATATCCATGCCCGACAATGATTGAAGTGAAGATTTATATTCTAAGTAATCAAATCCTTCAAGGTTGTCATTTTCAACTGCCTTTAATAATATATCTACAAATTTTGCATCTGGTTTACCAGAAGGAGGTGAAGTAGTGTTAGCGACATCAATAGTAATGTCATGAGCTGAAACAGGTGGTGCAGCTTTTTTCTTTCCTATCTTAGACTGCTCCTGTTGTCCTTTTTCTGCAGCTTTTTTAGTTTCATTATCATCTTCTAAAATAAACAGTGATTTTAACTTACCGAACATGTATTTCTTTTTTCGTTTTATGATTCCTCTGCAAAGATAATTAATTGTTATTACCGAATTCTAAACTTTGATAATTATGCAGATTTGCTGACTACACTTTTTTTACATCATATATTCCCAAGCAGATTGCAATAATCCTTCTTTTTCCACATGGTCTATTAAATTAAGATACAATTCATTACCACTCAAAGTAGCCCCGTCTCCAATAATAACTAGTTTCTTTTTAGCCCTTGTCATTGCTACATTTAATCTTCTATAATCAGAGAGGAAACCAATGATTCCCATCTCATTTGATCTAGTAAGGGAGATAATGATTAAATCTTTTTCTTGGCCTTGAAAACCATCAATTGAATTTATTTCTATATCAAGAGATTTAAGATCTGCATCCTCATCAATCTTACCACGAATGTATCTTACCTGCTCTGCATACGGACTTATTATACCAATGGTGACACCTGTATAATTTTCTTTGTTCAACATTATGTGTTCTCTTATTACGAAGAACTCACCTTCATTGTATAGACTTCTTGATTTCTGACCAAACGATTCCTCATACCCACATCCACTGGTATCGATAAATACAAGTGGTGTGTCGTCTCCTTCGAGTGTATGTGTCTTATTTGCTACATTAGATCTTAACAGCCCTTTATAGAACTGTTCGTTGGAGAATGATAGGATTGAATCATTCATTCTATATTGTTCGGTAAGTAGGTAATGATGCTTTATAGAATCAGTCATACGATCAAGTAACGTTTCAGACAATCCTAATTTGACCGCTTCAGTACTTTTTACGGTTGCTGGTAATTGATGATGATCTCCTGCAAAAAAGACTCTCTTAGCTTTAAGAATAGCATTCCAGCATTCTGGTTCCATACATTGACTTGCTTCATCAATAATAACAGTATCGAATACGATTCCATCAATATATTTGTGACTGCAGCCTATGAGTGTGGTAGCTATTACTTGGTTTTCGCTGACGATAGATTCTAGTAGACGGTTTTGCATATCCTTGGCCCATTTTCTGAGCTCTCTAGATTCTTTGAACATATCTGTTCTATTGCGCCGTTCATCAGTACCGAATTTTCGCTTTCTAGTAGATGCCATTTTCCTAGCAGCTTCAGCTTCAATACGAATTTGTTTAACATGTCCCCAATCAGGATGATTTCTAGCTTTTTCATCTATAGTAAGTTCAGCTATGTCATCATTAATTCTAGTAACATTTCCAATTCGTAAAACCTTGATTCCTAATTCATGGATCTTTCTTGCAAGGAGATCTACTGCATTGTTGCTTGGTGCACAAACCAGTATCTTTCTTTCTTTTTGCAGTAGCGTTTGGACCAATGAAACTAGGGTAGTCGTCTTTCCCGTTCCTGGAGGACCATGGATGATACCCATTTGACCTGCATTCAATATTCCATTGATAGCCTTTTGTTGGTCAGTATTGAGGTGTTGTGGAATATTCCATCTTTCTGGATTGTCATATGTTGGAGCGTCGAGAGATTGCTTTTTTCTAATGCCTTCTCTCAATTCCCTAATGATTGGATCTTTAGTAGTAATAACTTCATTGAGCGCTGCCCTCATTACCTTATATGGGCGTTCATCATATACCAATTCTAATTTATAGGAAGCATTATCTGATAAATGACCAAGGGAGATGACATCATGCTGAATGATTATTCCGATTTCATTTTTCTTTTTATAGGAAAGTGTTCCTCTTATTTTTTTTGTCTCCTCTGCTTGATAGACAAGAACAACCCCTGCTCCAGTTTTGAATTTGTTTGGTTTATCGTAGTTCTTCGTGATTTCTAATTGAATTTCTACAAATTCACCGACGGTATAATATTTTTTCTTAATAAAAAGAGAAGTAAGAAGTACACCCGCCTCTACAAGATCTTTATCCGTCTTCTGTTTCGCTATTTCAGCGTAATATTTTTCTTCATGTTGACGCTCTTTTTCGATAGCATCTAGCATGATTTTGTACCTGTCGATATCGCTCATTTGGCGAAGGTAATATTTTAGCTATTACTGTATAACTACAGGCACAAAATACTGATCTAGATTAGAGTGGTTTTGAATGTATGTCCTTAGAAGTTTAATCCTTGCATCAGACTATCAAATTCAATGTTATTCAAGTCATCGAGGAAAATTTCTCCTGTAAGAAAGAAATATGCTGACCTCTTTTCAAATGATACTTGAGCAAATACTTTGGTGATTACATCACCTTCTTGAATACCCATTAATTTAAGTTTTTGCCCTTTATCTCTAGCTTGTACGAGTATCTCGTATCCATCATCTGCTATTTTTTCTTTTAATTTATCTCTATCATCATCAGTGATGTCTGTTCCTTCTTCAATAAACATTACGAAATCTACACTTTCCAATGAACTCTTTATTTCATTTCCATCCTTTGTCTTGAGCATATTAGCTATGTCTCCTTCAAATTGCCATGCAACGACTCCTTTGTTGTTCTTGTACTTACGGAAAATGTTATCAACTCCGTATTGAGCACTTGCTGATAAAGATATAAATGAAACTAATAGAATTGTGATTATATTTTTCATGATTGTTAGGTTTAATTAGTTAGTTAATAATAGAATTATTGGAAGCGGCTATAAGTGTTTGTTGAATGATAAGTTAGCAGCTTTTAATTTTTCCATATCTATATCTGTCTTTAGATTTAGAATGGTAAAGCCTTCTTTGCTACTTGCTAGCAGGACTAAACTTTTTACTCTTGTTTTATCTTCTTTTACTATTACATGAATATTATTTCCTCCTTCTTTAATGGTGGCATAATCTACATAGCCATCTTTGTCTTTGATTTGATTGATTGCAGATTTTAATGCTTTGTTATCAAGATTGGGATCTTTATCTATGAAAAGGACTCTTAATCTTTTGATTCCATCTACGATCTCTTGAAATCCAGGTTCATATTTTAGTACATCTTCATCTGCAATCCCAATACCCGTTCTAAGTAACCATCCTGGCACGGTTACAACATAAGCATTTTTGTGCTTTTTCATTTTATCAATAAATCTATCTACTGATTTTTGACCATGTACTGATTGAAAAGAAAGAATACAAACAAGTAGGAAGAATAGCTTTTTCATAGCTGGTTGATTGTTTATTGACATTACTAAGTTACTCTTAGTCATGAGAGTATTGAATTTTACTCGACTAAAAAATGTAATAATGCGACAAGAGGTTTGAGAAAATCAGATTACTCATTTTTGGGAAAGAATAATCTGATTATTAGAATGTTTTTGTATTAGTCGTTCCCTAATTTTTCTAGATGTTTAACGCCATCTATATCTAAGCTTGAAGCTACTTTGGCAAGATCATTAAGATTAATATTACCTACAAAACTGACCAAGATAAATTCATCGGCACCACCAACAAGAAGTAATAATTCTTCCATGACATCAGCACTTTTTGATTTAGTCAAAATTTTAACATTTTGGCCATTATCTCTTGCTGTCATAAGTACCTCATACTCGTTTGTCGGAAGTTTCTTGAGTGCCGCTTTGTACACCGCTTTCGGATCCTTCTCTGTTCTAAGTACTTTTAACCCTTTTAGATCTTTCACTAATCCTTGTAATTCAGCGTCTAACTCGTCTCCAGCTACTTTTGCAAACAGCTGAAACATTTTAGGGCTCACATATACCATTGTGAAGTCATCATCATCTTGATATGTTTCGAAAAATCTATCTATAGCATCTACTTGTGCATTTGCACTTATTGCCATAAATAATACTACTAGGAGAGAAAATAATTTATTCATTTTTGTGTTTTTAATTTTTTGAAGATTTCAATACCAAGCGTTTGTCCTAGATTTGAAATCTGAATTGTGATTGACGTTTCGTGAGCGTAAATCTATTATTTAAATATGCTTGCTTTCTCGGCTTTCTTCACAGATTTCTTGACTGTATTAGAGCCTTGATTCATGTTCTTAGATAATAAAGCAAATGCTTGCTTAGTAATTTCATATGCCTCTTGAGCTTCCGCTTCTTCATCTAAAGACACATATTTACCTCGGTATTGCGTTTCTGGTTCTGAAGATTGATTCATTACAGAAACTGCAGCAAACCCAAGAACAAAAATAGCTGCGATTGCTGTAGCCATTTTTCTAAGGCTGAATACTTTCGCTCCATTGGCATTTGGTCTCATTGCATTATCAGAAGCTGCTCCACCTTTATTTGATTCTTGTTTATTGAATAGTTGTTCCAAGTCTAAGTTAGACTCACCATTTCTCTGATTTGCATAAAAGAAAAATAGATCTTTAATTGCACTATGTTTTTTAGACACTTCTGTACTTGAAAAGTAAGAGTGTAATACTTCTTCATCTATTAAACTTGTCTCAGTATTCCAATATTTCTCAAGTAAGCTATCAATGTCATTTGTACTTTGACCAATCACAGATGCAATATCTATGTTAGTTGTCATACTAGCTGCGCTGTCAAAATATGCGAATAATGCTTTATACTCTTTATGTCCTTCTTTTATGTCATCACCTTGGAAGTATATGCTTAATGTTTCTTCTTCTTCAAGTGTAGTCTCAGCATTCAGGTATTTCGTAAGTAATGTGTCAATATCATTATTACCTTTTATAGCTTCACTATTGAATGCAATATCTGTAGTCATTTGCCCAGCTGATTTATAAAAATCAAATAATGATTTATATTCCAAATGGTTTGGAGCTACCTCACTTGAAAAATAAGCTTTCAATATCTTCTCTTCTTCAATTGTAGCTTCTGCATTCCAATATTTAGAAAGCAAATTATCTACATCATTGATATTGTGTAGAAGAGCGCTAACATCGATTTTTGATTGTACAAGCTTCTCTTGTGATATATGATTGAATAGAGCTACATATTCTTTATGTTGATCAGTTACATCGGGACTAGCAAAATATGATCTGAGATCAGCTTCTTCTTGCAGATTTGCCTCAGCATTCCAGTATTTTTCTAGTATGTTATTGATGTTATTATTCATTATTTTTTTTAGTTACTTTATGTACCAAAATCAATTAAATCATTTTTCTCAGCGGAGATAATTTATCTCTTAATATCTTTCTAGCTCTAAAGAGGTAGACTTTTACTTGATCTACTTTAAGCTCCATGATATCTGCAATTTCTTGATATGTGTAGCCTTCAATATCTCTTAGAGTTATAATTTCCTTCTGCATGTCTTGAAGAGTATCCATTATCTCAGCTACTTTTCTGACAGCTTCCTTTTGTTCTAATTTAACATCAGGTGAAGGACTACTATCAGATATATGGAAATATTCATCTATATCGTTAGTTTTCTTATTCTTTCTAGCTCTTACTTTATCAATTGCTAAATTTCTTACTATTGTTATGACCCAAGCTTCCTTGTTGTCAATCTCAGCGAATTTTTCCTTCTTTTTCCAGATCTTTATCATCGATTCCTGCACAATATCCTCAGCCTCAAATCGACTTCCAATTATGCTAAATGCATATCGGAACATCTTGTTTTTGTATGGGTTTAGAATCTCAATCAACTCGTTTATTTCCATGTTCGTATTCTTGACGTTATGTTAATTTCAAATGTTACAACAAAATGTTAAATATTTAGAATTATTCCTTAAAACGATTCAAAAATTAACACTTTATCATAATTATATACTATAAAGGTAATTCAAATTGATTCTATTGCACTATTTTTTTATGGTGACTATCTAATTGTTAATTAATTACATATTATGTATACTTAGCATGTAATAATTTTCAAATCATTAAGCAGATAGTATCAATTACTTTATATTAACTTGATTTACAAATAAACGTAAAAAGAAATGAATCACTTTATTCTATTGTATAAGTTTGTGTTCAAATTAATGATATCGTGAAAATAATTGCCATAATCCCAGCTCGTCTTAAAAGCTCAAGACTTCCAGAAAAGGTACTTGCTGATATAGCAGGGAATTCTATGTTACAAAGAGTATACGCTATTGCGCTATCTACCGAGTTATTTGATCAAATAATTATAGCCACAGATAGCGAAATTGTAATGAATCATTGTATAAAGAATAACATGAGAGCGATGATAACCTCAGCGGCACATCAATCTGGAACAGATCGAATTGCAGAGGTAGCAGAGATGTTGGATTCTGACATCATTATTAACATCCAAGCTGATGAACCCTTCATTGAAATTTCCACATTAGAGGCTCTAGTTGAATTAATGAAAAACCAAGATGTTTCTATTGGTACTTTAACCAAAAGAATAGAATCAACAGAATCTTTATTAGATTACAATACTGTCAAATTAGTTAAGGATTCGAATAATAAGGTATTATACTTTAGTCGTCAGGCCATTCCAGCACAGAGAGACATACCGTATCGTGAGTGGTTGAATAATGGTGCTTATTTTCAACATTTAGGTGTTTATGGATTTAAAAGAAAAGCACTATTAGAAGTGACTTCATTAATTCCTACCGATTTGGAAAAATCTGAAAAGCTAGAACAACTCAGATGGCTAGAAAACGGTTATGAAGTCTTTGCTGCTACCGTAAAGTCTTTATCGTTTGGAATAGATACACAAGAAGATTTAGTAAAGGCTAGAACATACGCGCATTCTTTAAAATTTAGCGCAGATCAGTAAAAAAGATCCTAAATTTTGACTACCCCACCGCAAGCGGATGGAGCATTAGCCAAAATTTTTCCAACCTAAAGGTCGGAAATCGGATCTTTTTTGTGATAAGGCGTTTTATGCAAAAACATCTTTTTTATGACCCCGACGCAAGCATCGGAGAATTTAAGTATTAAAAATATGCTACTAACAAGGCAAAAACGGTAATTGTAATTCCGTACATAAATATATTGTAGCATAGTCTTAGATAACTAAACTTACCACCTAAAGATTTACCGAGAAAAAACAAATCTCTCATAATTGAATCTTCTAATGCCTTAGAATCGTTTAATAAATATGATACTCCAGATTTGTAATCTTCGAACTTCATTTTATAATAGTTCCCAAAAAAGAATAGATTAGAAGCACTATTTTTCACCTCATCTAGTGTAGTTACACCTTTTAATTTGATTGGTCTAGTAGCTAATGTTGCAAATATCATCGATGCTAAACAAACCATGGCGAGAAGCATTGTAGGAAACCAAAAATGATGATTATCCATGGCTTTATCAATCAAAAAAGGGAGCGCCATAGTCAAAATCAATGCATTTACACTGATCATAATGTTAGCTTTGTTATCCGCAATATTACTTAAATCAATGTGATTTCTTAATGCAGTTTTGAATTGTGTTTGGGCACTTTTGTTATCTGCAATTGTTAGCGTCGGTTTCTTTTTCTCTTTTTTAAATTTCGAATGCTTCTTTTGCAGTTTTTTAAGATTTTTGTTTTTTTGACCATCATATAGTTGCTTTGCTGCAGGAGTGTTGTAATTGCAATCTTTTAGAAATTTCAAATTGCCTTCTAACCAGTCCTTCTTACTGATTTTAGTCTCTCTAGTATTATTAAGTTCAAGTCTTAGATTTTCAGTAATAGAAGGATAGTTTTTACTTCCAAGTCCACTCATGTCAGCATCTTGTAATATCAGAGCCAATGGATCTTCCGTTTTAAGTCCCATTTCTGTAGCAGCTATACACAAGTTAACTTTCGCTATGAATTCTTCAGAAAAACCTTCACTCGATAAATACTTTTTCGCTATTTGTTGACTTTCAGCTTCATGGTTCACTTTACCTGAAACAAACCCCGAATCATGAAATAATGCAGCTATTTGTAATAGATGAAGATCCTCGTCTAATAGATCAGAATTCTTTGCTATTTGATTTACTGATTCTAAAACTAAGATTGTATGATCATAATTATGATAAGTATAAACAGGATCAAGTTCATCTTCAAACAAATTGAAAATATATTGTTTTGCTTTTTCTAATTGCTCCATATTTCCAAAAGTACTAATTTATCATTATAACTGGTTGTTTAAACCCGTTTATGAATTCCCTTAGACCTAAGTTTTGACAGTTATTCTTATGGCTCTTAATCCTTCAGCTCCCTGCAATTTGTTCAATTCTAACTCTTCGACATTATCTTCGATTAGTCCGCTGTGCTTGAGAAAGTTTATATATTCTAAGTATTCCCTTCTTTCTTTTTCTTGTAAGTATACAATAGCAACCTTCCCAGATAGCGTCAGCCTTTCGTTTGTACCCTTTATTGTTGCTTTGTCAATCCGTTTCTTTATGATCTCATATCTTACGTTATACGCTCCATCAACATCAAATTTTTTCTCCTCCATTCTGAATTTAATATTCAATTCATTGTTGTAGACAAAGATTAATTGAGCTGTAGTGATTGGTACAGGAAGGGTAGGAGTAATTTCTGCAACCATCTGAGTTACATCTATCATCTTTTGTAATTGCCATATTCTAAATTCTTTCAGGTCATTTTCTGAGAAATGATCGTTTTCTAGTAGACTCTGACCAACATAGATATTATATTCTACTCCATCTGTTTTATATTTCTCAAAGAAATGAGGCAAGGTATCTTGCATACGATTATCTTCCTTCATAAAGAAGTCAGAGAGCCTGCCATTAAGAGTTGTCACACTCTGCTCATAGAGTTTTCTTTTTTCATATACAATTCCAAAATTCTCATCTAAGATTGATATATATTCAGCATAAGGAGCACTAGGTAGTTCAGCATGTCTACTCTTCAACTCTTCTAATAAAGGATGAATTTCTGTATGCAATAAATCTATAATAGTAGATTCATCACTTGATTCGAAATCATGGCTTAGACTTGCAATTATACTTTCTATTTTAATTTTGTAAGATTCAAGAAGAAATAAATGTTTCTTTTCTAACCAAATAGAAAGTAATTTATTTAACGCAGTAAGATTAAATACCAAATCTTCTCTAAGTGCATTATTTCGCAATGTAGAACTGCCTACAATGTCAGCTTGACCATAGAGAGGATATACATTATCGAATTTGACAGGATCAATAATGCTGATTCCTTTATTATTTACTTGATTGATCTTATACTTTGTAGCTACTTCTTTAAATTTCCATTCTACACTAGGATGAATAGATGTAAAATGATCTCGTATGACTAAATCTACACTTTTATCCATTTCAGAATAGAATGTATTTATCATAAGTTTCATAAGCTTTATCATCTCCTCCAAACGGATCATGACAATATTATTCACGCCAAATTTATTTCTACTGCCGATCTCCAGGATTGAAATTAACTTTCCAGCATCATTATGCACTGGAACCAACATGATACTTTGAACCCCTTGTTTAAGTAACCTTTTTTCAGCTGGAGCATTTGGTTTTTTCCTAAGGATATCATCTAGTATTATCGTTTTATATCTAAATGCAGCATCACTATATATACATTGACCTTCATGTGCTTCTTTTGAAATTACATTCCTGATATCAAGCTCTTTTGTAAGGCTTAATGATACAGATTCTTGATCTATAAGGTCTACAAACTTTAGATTTGCAAGTCCTATCTCGATGCTAGGATCTTTCAAATATGATCGAAACATTTTGGTTACATTATCAATAGTTTCTAGAGGGTCTGCAGCGTTCGAAATTGTTGTGATAGTTTCCCGCATCAGAGAGTGTATTTGGATTTTAGTAACATCGTGAAATGTTCCTAATGCAAATCCATTAAATGCAAATCTATCAGGTGGCAACATTTTAAGCCAAAGGTTGGTATCGTGGGTGTTCTCCAATAAAAGTCTTATCTCATCATCAGACAAAGGAAGTAAAGGTTTTTTATTTATTATTTCTACGTAGTCTAATTTGATCTCTATATTCTCATATTTTTCTGCACCAGTCTTTTTGTTTCTAAATTTAATCTGATCTGTAAAAAAATCAAATGTTTCTACACCATAACAATATTGTAGGATGTAACTGCCTATAGAAACTATACTGTGGTCTGGATTTACTAAATTGGGATTGATTCTCATCTCCCAATCCTCATCTGCCATGAAAGTTTCCATACCTTCTGTAGCTCTAATCATTTTCTTGGTAAATGGCTTAGAAATAAAACTTTTTTCATTTTGAAAAAACATAGAAGGCAACAACATCTGCGCAGCTTTCGATTGCATCATCGAACAATCACCAATATTATCCTGGCAAAGATTAGCTTCTGAAGTCTCTAACAAACTGAGTATGGTCTTTTGACCAATGCCCTCATTATCTTGATAATTTGATCTTAATTGCTTAATGTATTTGTCAAAGCTAAAGCTAGTTTCATAAGGAAGCGTCATTTCCTCACTCTTAATAATTTCTAAAAATTTTGCTGTAGAAATATAAAGATCTTCGCCATCTTTCAGCGCGCTACGATCCAATTCGAGTGTCTCCATTTTCATGGATGTACTTTCTTTGCTTTTTGTGTGGCTTACTTGTAGGATATTATCTTGTGTTAAGGATTTCTCCATATTTTAGTTTTTTAGTATAAACTGGATATCGTTTAAAACGATCGAGTGAAAGAATAGATCACATCTGGTTTAAAATTGAACTACGAATTTCTACAATTCGTTAGTCAAATGACGAATAAATTAGATCAACTGGGCAATACCAACTTCAGAAGTTATGAATCTTTAGATAATTTTTGAAAAATCAATGCTATGATAGTTACTAAGAAACACCCAATTGCATTAAGCCATAAATAACCAACAATATCCATCCAGAAAATGAGAATAATAATAGATTCAGATATCAAAGCAGCCCAGAAGATTGCATTCCCTTTTATTGATTTAATATAGAACCCAACTAAGAATATTCCTAATATAGTTCCGTAGAATACACTTCCAACAATATTCACAAACTGAATCAAATTCTCAAATAGTGTACCGTAGCATGCAAATCCTATAGCAATTACTCCCCACATTAAAGTGAGTGCTTTTGTCATAAAAAGATAATGCTTGTCCGACTTTCCTGGCATACGCCTTCTGTATAAATCAACTGAAGTGGTAGCTCCCAAGGCATTAAGTTCAGAAGCTGTGCTGGACATAGCTGCGGAGAATATCATAGCCAATAATAGTCCTATTAACCCTTTAGGCAGATAAGTCAATATAAAGGTGATAAAAACATAATCCTTGTCATTGGTTTCTAGCTCAGGAAGATTGGTTTTTAATATTTCCTTTGCTTTATTTCTTATCTCTTTTTCTTTTATAGTGAGTCGATTTATATTAGCCGTGGCATCAGGAGTAATTCCTTGATCGGCAATAAGAGCATAAACAGATTGCTTTTCAAGATAGAGTTGATCATATTCTTTCTCAACAGAACGATACTCATCCGCCGCTACGGTTTCATATATTTCTTCACCTAAGGGATTAAAAAAAACGGGGGCTTTATTAAATTGATAAAACACAAATACCATAACCCCAACCAAAAGAATAAAAAACTGCATCGGAACTTTCAGCAAACCGTTCATTATAAGCCCTGTCTCTTATACACATCTCCGAGCCCAC
>CAJXUU010000136.1 GCA_913061325.1 uncultured Saprospirales bacterium
ATAAGTGATCGGATCAGGATTAGCTGTAAACCCAACTTCAGGATCAAAAGTGATCGCTCCAGTTGTTTCATTCACTGAATAAACCCCTTGACCAGGAACAGTGATTTCGATACAGTCTCCATTAGCATCAGTTGCAGTACAAGTAGCATCGATCGGAAGCCCTGTAAGATCAAGAGATACAGTAGTAGCATCCACTAAATCACCATCAGTATCATTAGCAAGGACATCAACTGTTACATTATTATTGGTTGTATTTCCAGTGCTAAGATCGTCAGTTGCTACAGGAACGTAGTCAACGGTAATCACAGCAATATTGGAAGTATTTCCATCATTATCATTAATTGTATAATCAATTGGAGTAGGATCATTTGTAAAACCAGCTTCAGGAGCGAAAGTTACATTACCAGCCCCATCAACAGTCCAAGTACCTTCACCAGCGACAACAAAAGAAGCTTGAATTCCACTAGTTGCAGGATCAAGATCAACAGAAGCCATAGAAAGAGAACCATCAGGATCGTTATCCACACCATCACCATCATCTTCAGTGACTACTTGTTGAGTCACATCACCTACTACGTTAGCTAGACTTTCATTGTCAGTAGCTACGGGATATTGTATTAAACAAGATAAAGTTGTTGCCGAAAGTTGCAATGGCGTTACTTCTTCTACTGCATCAAACGAACCGTCTGTGAAAGTAATAGAAGTTGGCAATGCACCACTGAATAAACTCCCTCCTACAGATAGGATAGTACCATCTAGCGCGTTAGGATCTAGAATCGAAAAACAAATAGTATGGACTATTTCTTGATTACCAGCCACCATTGGAAATGGAGAACCTGGAATCCCAGCCACTCTATAAGCACCAGTTATGGCTTCAATATCAGTATCTCCTCCGTCATCTATAACACAAGAATTGTCATCGCCCCCATTAGTTCTGGAAAGAACGGTTTTATTATATTGTAACCAAATATTGTAAGAATCCAGATCTTTATCTATATCCAAAGTCATTTGGATATCAAAGCAAATAAAATCTGTTGCACAATCAGTAACGAATCCACAATTACCATTGGACTCAACTATATCAAGTGACACTTCTTGGCCATTCATTACTCCACAAGACAACAAGAGGAATACAAAGGGCAAGAATGTTGATTTTAATTTATTCATTTTATTCATTTTTGTTGATCGATTTAAAAAATAATAATGATTTTGAATTTGATTGGGTTAATAAGGGATCAATTGGAAATGACCATTATTAATTATCCAAATCGCTCTATCAAAAGAGTTGATATCCGCATCCAAAAGGTGATCCCCTATTAGATATTGGAATATATTTCCATTATTCTGAATCCAAATTGAATTATCAAAACTGTTCAAATCAGTTCTTCCACCAGTCTGGTTACTATTTCCAGCATACATTACAAATGTGCCACCAATATTTTTCAGGGTAACCTCTTGTGGTGATTCAATATTTTGTTTCCAAGAATCTGTAGTTGTAAAGTCAATTGCAAGAACACCATTAACGGGAGTTACAGCTTGACTCATCACAGAAAGGTGATTTCTTTGTTCAATAAGGATGTAATAATCTTCAGTACTTACAGTTTCAAGGCAAGGACATTCCTTAGGGAAAGTGACCGTACCATCATTGTAAAGTAGTGCTGCACATTGCCAGATAGGAGATAAAGAATTAAAGTTTTCTCTAATGCTCACTAAAATCCAATCTGTTACGGTAGCAGGATAGGCAATCTTACCACCTGCATCACCATAATTATCTCCTTCGGTGCCAGTATAATTCCACGGAGCTTCATTGTAAGGTTGACCCGTTGGGGCTGCAATACCATACAATTGAGCTCCAACATTGTTGGATTGGGTAGGATCCTGACCAGGTAAGAGATGATAGTCGTTTAAAAATGTAGACATAACAGACGAAGCATGTTGGTATGGACCTTCTAATAATACTTTTACATTAATGACAGAACAGAAAGGTGCTGTAGTCAGATACAATGTTGTTTCATCACAAGCATTCATCACATCATTGTCACATGCTGTATAGGGTACATAAACGGTACCCACAAAATCAGGATGACTTTCATAGGAATATGTCCCATCATCATTTACAGTTAAAGTTCCTGCTACTATATTGTTTCCTGGATTATAAGGATCTTTTCCATAGATAACCGTAGGTGCTGCAATTATTAATTCATTTAAAACACCGTTTCCATCTATATCTACCATGGGTAAGCTAATAGTAGCGGTTCCAGTTGACCCATCAGGATCTATATCATTTGCTAAAATATTGCCCGTTAATGTTTCACCAGCGAATCCAGTATTTGCATCATCCTCTGCTGTCATCTCATTCAGTGCTGGGTCACTGATTGTAACTTTTATCTCCGCATCAGCACACACAGGAGTTGGTAAATTATCGTCACAAATAGTATAAGGAAGAGGAGTCGTTTCTCCAGAAAATGCAGGTTCTGGATCAAAGGTAACAACACCTGTAGTCTCATCTACGGTATAAACTCCTTCTCCAGGAACTGTTACTTGAATACAATCACCATCAGCACCGGTTATGGTACATGATGTTCCAACAGGCAAACCTGGCTTCGTCGCATCCAAGCTCACAGAAGAAGAAACTATGGAGCCATCAATATCACTGTCATTTCCTAATATTGAAATGTCAACATTGATATCTGGTTCTGTAGTTGCATTGTCATCTTGAGCTATAGGAGGATATTCATCATTTGAATCAAGTCCTGACACATCAATTACTAATGTTGGAGTTGTACATGCCTCTGTAATGCCATCGTCACAAACAGTGTATTTAATTACTACAGTTCCAACAAATCCAAGATCTGGGGTGAAAGTATATTCGCCGGTGACTGGATCAATATCCAAGGTGCCATTTCCAATTTCTTGAGGAAGTCCAGGTGTAGGTGCCGTATCTGGCACACCATCTTCATTTGTATCTATTAAAGTGATTATGTGAGTATCTCCTTGAGGATCAGAGTCGTTTGTTAAAACATTTCCACCCACTGGCATATCTACAGTTGTCTGATTAATATCATCTTCAGCTAAAGTGGTATTTAAGTAGTCAATAGTAAGAATAACAGAAACAGGATTACCCTCATGATCTTCTACAGTATAAGTAATTGGATAAGGATCAGCAGTAAACCCAGCTACAGGATCAAAGGTGATAGCACCTGTAGTTTCATCTACAGAATAAATTCCTTGACCTAGCAGAGTTACTTCGATACAATCTCCGTCCGCATCAGTAACTGAACAAGTTGCACCCATAGGTAGGCCTATCAATTCTAAGCTTACTTTGGTTACATCCACTAAATCACCATCAGTGTCATTAGCAAGGATATCAACAGTTACATTATTATTAATCGCATTTCCATCGCTAAGGTCGTCAGTCGCTACGGGAACGTAATCAACGATGATAGAAGCTGAATTGGAAGTATTTCCATCATTATCATTTATTGTATATTCAATTGGTGTCGGATCGTTTGTAAACCCAGCTTCAGGAGCGAAAGTTACATTACCAGTACCATCTACGGTCCAAGAACCTTCACCAGTTACAACAAGAGAAGATTGAACTCCAGTAGTTGCAGGATTAAGATCAATAGTAGCTAGGATCAGAGTTCCATTTGGATCAATATCCAAACCATCACCATCATCTTCATTAACTATTTGTTGAGTTACATTGCCCGCTATGTTTGCTAAACTTTCATTGTTAGTAGCAATAGGACATGGTAAAGCTAAAATATCAACATTATTGCTTCCTGAACAACCATTTCCGATTGTATAAGATAATTCGATATTACCAGAATATGTATCCCAGAAAATAGTTATTGTATTTTCATCTCCTCCACCAGCTATAACCGTTCCTCCAGTTACGTTCCATGTATAATTTGCCATATTGGCTTCAGAAGTATATATATATTCAGCTTCTGAGCAAAAATCTAAATTACCATTTATAGTAGGTACAGCATCAGGCAAAATTGTGATGTTACGAGCCATGAAACTATTACGTCCACAATTATCTATAGTAGTAAACCTAATAATAACATTAGTTGTATCTAAAACTGAAGGAGCAGTATATGTAGTTGATAAACTATCTGGAGAAGTAGAAAATGTACCTATATCTGGAGTTGCAGACCAGGTATTGACATTTGGATATGACTTACTTTTGATAGAAACAGACATTGATGTGCTTTCTCCACCACATAATTCTTTTGCCGCTACATCATTTATTTTTATTTGTGTACTTCGTTCTAATCCAGATTCCAACAAGAAATTGCCAAAAATTCGAGCTGCAGCTACATTTTGGGTTTCTCCGTCTCCCGCTATTGTGTGAGAAGCTTCATACATTACAATACCATTATTAGGATTGCTAAATGCTCTTCCATACACTACAGACGCAGCGGGGCCTGGAGCAAATACTCCTCCTGGCAATGTTTGAGCATGATCTAAATCTCTAACTGGAAATATTACACCATCTCTATAGCCTTCAGGGTTTACAATATATATTTCTTCTGAACCACCTGACAAAGCATTATCAACAATTCCCACAAATTGCATTAATGGATCTGCCGCTACATTATTATAAAATATCCCTGATTCCAAACTATAATCAAATGGAGGGGTCGCTGTGTTGTTATGGTCGTCCCACAAGACCATACCATTATTAGTTAAAAACATCATATCCTGTCCGTCAGGATCTAGTGCATCTGGGATATCAATTAAGCCCTCCATAGAACTTACAGCATGGCAAGCCATCCATAAATATCCATTAGTTTTAATCCAGTTTTTTAAGTGTACTTGTTCTGCTACTTCCCATTCATGTGGATCAGCATGAGGTAAGGCAAATAAATCATCACAAGGAGTAAGTTCAATTGGTGATGCAATTCTATATTGATTATTTTCTGGGTCATCTTGGTCATAAAACTGGGTATCATATAATCTTGCCTCGCCGTAAAACGCACTTTCTATTATTCCACCATTATCTGTATCAAGTACAGCATTTGGCCAATTTAGAATTATACTATGAACAGGTGCAGAAAATACAGGTAAATTACAATCTACAGTTAATTTGTCCCACGGTTCTGATGCATTACCAGTGTTTTCAGCTACATATTGTGTTATCAAAGGTCCAGCAACATCCATAAACTCAGCTGGAATAATAAATGGCCCACCTTTATATTCTTTACCATTAACTGTAAAATCAACTTGATCTTCTTTTAGGCCCGCAGTTACTGTTGTACCACTATTTGAACTCCAACTCTTTTCGCCATTAATAGACCAATAAACTGGTATTTTATTTACACCTGTTAATTCATAGACTAATCCATATGGCTTTAGACCGTTATTAACAGTCTGTGGCATAACTCCCATGTCAATTATGCACGAACCTTCTTCAAAACTAATATAGGGTTTAACAGTTACACTTGATGAATTATTAAATTCATTATCGTCAGATTGATCCGCAGATGCAATAGCATTACTTGTGAATGTTTCAGAAATAGAAATAATACCTGTAACTGTAAGTGTTTCAGATTGCCCATTTGATAGTGTACCAACATCCCAAGTATGATTGCCAATAGTATATTGGCCTATTGTACTAGAGAAATTTAATGACACCAAGTTTTCTGAAATAGAATCTTCTACTATAACATTTGTTGCTGCATCAGGACCATTATTTGAAACAGTAATTGTATAAGTGACAAGATCGCCGCTAACAGGGTATATGTTATCAACCGTATTAGTAACAGCCAAATCTGCTCCATGTACTAGGAAGGTTACATCACTTAGATTATTTGATGTATTTGGGTCTGAGAGTAAACCACTTACTTCAGCAGCATTTGTTACTGAAAAACCTGCTGTTTCAGAGTTTACTGTTGCATTAATAAGTAAAGTTGTTGTGCCATTGTTAACTAAAGATCCAATATTCCATTCTCCAGTATTTGAATCATATGTTCCACCACTATGCGAAGTGTAGGTTACAGCAGAAGGTAAAAAATCAAGAACTTCAACTCCATGGGCTTCACTAGGTCCATTATTTTCTACAATTATTGTATATGTAATAGAGTCCCCTTCGAAAAGAGTGCCAATGGGACTAAGAGAATTTGATATACTCAAATCAGCTTCACCAATAGTAAATATCGCTGATGATGAATTATTATCGATGAAAGAGTCACCTTGATCAACTGATAAAACACTTGCTGTATTCGAATATAATCCATTAGGTGAAGAAAGATCTACTGTAGCAGTAATTGTTAAAGTTTCTGATTCTCCTATTTTTAAATTTTGATCCACATCCCATTCACCATTAGCTTGTGTATACGAACCACTGGTAGATGTATATGAATTGAAATTTACCAAAGATGGTAAATCATCATTGATTATTATTTTCTTTGCTTTCTGAGGACCAAGATTAGTCACAACAATTGTATATGTGACTACATCTCCGGGATTTGGGTTAAGGTTATTAACAGTTTTTACAATTTCTAGATCTGATCCTTTAACTACTATATCAACTGAAGCCGTATTGTTTGATGAGTTAGAATCTGGTTGATCTAATGATGATACACTTGCAGTATTAGTAATAGTAGAAGCAGCAGTGTTTTGATCAACTGTAACAACTAATTTTAAATTTAAAGAAGCATTATCTAGTAAAGTTCCTATGTCCCATTTACCTGTGATCGGATCGTAGGTGGTTCCTGCAGGGATAGTAGAGTTTCCAAGATCAAAGGTTAACCCACTAGGTAAAACATCTGTAACAATCAATCCAGAAGCAAGAGCACTTTGTGTTCCTTCATTTTTAACTTTAATAGTGTAAATTATTGATTGACCTTCCTTAGGATTAGCCTTATTAACAGTTTTAGTCACTTTGATATCTGGTGTATTGACCAAGATATCTACTGAAGCCGTATTGTTTGATAAATCAGAATCCGTTTGACCTAATGATGTTACACTTGCAATATTAGTAATAGTGTTAGATGCAGTACCTTGATCAACAGTAGCAGCTAATTCTAATTCTATATCATCATCTTCATCTAAGTCTCCAATGTCCCATTCACCTGTCAAAGGGTCATATGTTGTTCCAGAAGGGATAGTAGAATTTCCAAGATCAAAAGTTAAACCTGTAGGTAGTAAATCTGTAATAATCAATCCAGTAGCATCAGCATCACCATCATTTTCTGCCTCTATAGTATAAAGAATTGACTGACCTTCATTAACTGAGTTGTCATTTACCGTTTTAGTTATAACAATATCGGTTGTTTGGGCCGATGCAAAGTTTATTCCCATAAATGAAAACACTAGGCTCAAAAGACTAGTTTTTACATAAAGAATTACTATTGCCCAGGTGTTTTTCATGCCGTTATTGATATTATTTTAATTATTGGCGATTTTTTTATAAAGGGTAAGTACGAACCCTTATTCATCCAATTGATTAAGAAATATGATGACACAAATACTCTATTTATACCCCTACTGAAATTCAGTTGTTATGTTTGTTTGTAAAGGACAATACAGGCATTGCCATTTAATGTAATATTTCTTGCAGATTTGAAGTTAGGACCTTATGAGATTACTGAAATCACTCATAAAGGAAAGTTTATTGTGATTTGACATATAGTTTATAGTTTACCTTTTTTAGATTGATTCATTTATCGAGCTTCTCTTTTAAGTTTTAAAGAAGTTTTTTAATCCAAAAATCCTGTATTTATATGTTACTTTGGAATGAAACCTATTTTTGACAGAGTTTCTAATAAGCCCTGCCTACTCATATCAAAGAGACCTTTCAAAAGGATTTTAATTTAGAGACTTGAATTCAAATCTGATTTTGTCCGTAATGGGGCTATTTTATTCGATTTTGATTTCGAAAGACTTAGTTATTGAACTGGGGTAGTATATTCGGATTTAGAATTAAAGAAAATGTACATAAATGAGAATATTACTTTTTGTATTATTGGTTTCAGCTTTCACGATGTGTAAATCAAAAGATAAAATTTTGGCTGTAGAAAGTATAAACTATATAGTTCTTCTAAAGAAAGGAACAACTATAAAAATGCTTATAAAAGCTATAGACCATGAAATAGTGGATGCTAAACTAAGTAGTAAGTCACAAAATCAGTGGACAATAAATTTTGAGAATGAAGGGAAAAAATCTAAAAATATTAAGAGAGATCTGCTCAACCTAGATTCTGTAATAAGTGTACTTACACCTAGTGAATTAGGGAATATGAATTCAAAAAATAACAAAAAAGCTAAAGTATCACCTATCAAAGAAAGACAAAAGCAATAATATCATGAATAGCACGCGCACATACATCACATTCTTATCCTTCATCTTATTTGCTTGGTCAGTTTCTGCTCAAGAAAACCCAGTTGAATTTACAACATCTACAACAAAGATTCACAAACTCGGAAAGACAAGGCCAATTGCTGAATTGATCGAAAAGTCTATAACATCACCAGAGAAAAAACTGGCATATAAGCTTAGAAAAACAGCACCTGAAAACTTCAGAGGAAGAGGTAAAAGTAAAATGTCAGTTCCTGCACTCGAACACCAAGGACCTGATGTGGTTCTTCAGTCTGAAATGGGGATCAAGGTTTCAAATGAACCTTTTGTAAACATAGACGGATTAGTCACTGATTTTGGTAGTCCTCATGATCCTACTGGGGATATAGGAACCACTCATTATATGCAAGCTATAAATAGCACAGAAATAGGAGTGTATACAAAAAATGGAACACAGGTTATTAATTTTGCAGCCAACACGCTTTGGTCGGAGTTTAATATCAATGGAGCTGGAGATCCAATCATTTTATTTGATGAAATGTCGAATAGATGGATCATTACAGAATTTGCATTTCCAGCCGATGTGCTGATTGCTATTTCAGATACTGAAGACCCATTGGGTTCCTATAATGCATATAATTTTAGTACTCCTAATTTTCCAGATTATCCACATTACTCAGTTTGGCCAAATGCGCTTGTATTTACATCGAATGAAGGTGGTGCTGGAAACTTGCATAACTATTTTATAGATAGAGTAGCTTTATTAGCGGGTGAGGATGATGTGACAATGCAGCGAATTCAGATAGCGGGAAGTTTCGCTACTCAAGCAGGATTCTTTGTGTCTACACCTTTAGATTTTAATGGGGACACCATGCCAATAGATACAAGACCTATGGTTATGAAGCTCAATGATTCTTCTTGGGGAAATGCACCTCAAGACAGAGTAGAGTTATTCAACTTTGATATAGATTGGGAAAATCAAGCAAATACTGTTGTGACTCGGACAGATATTGTGACCACCCCATTTGATAGTTACCCTTGCTCTCAAACTGGCTTTGGATTTCAATGTGTTCCCCAGCTTAATGGAGGCGGGTTAGATGCTATACCAGAGGTGATAATGAACGTACCTCAATATCGAAATTTTGGAACTCATCAATCAATCGTACTTAGTTTTGTGACTGATGCTACTGATGGTCAGAATCAATCGGCTATCAGATGGATGGAGCTGCGAAAGTCAGGGATGGAAGATTATTCTGTTTATCAAGAAGGGACATATGCTCCTGATGGATTGGACAGGTTTATGAGTTCGATAGCTATTGATAAGTTTGGAAATATTGCACTAGGTTATAATGTGACTAGCCCAGATATGTATGTCGGATTAAGATATACTGGAAGGTTAGTAGATGATCCTCTTGGCGAAATGACTTTTGAAGAAGTCAATGTTGTAGATGGTCTAGGAGCAATCAATAATGGAGGAAGATTTGGTGATTATGCTCAAATGGGGGTTGATCCCATTGATGGAGTTTCATTCTGGTATACATCAGAATATGCACATACTAATAGGTCGAGATCAAGAGTGGTCGCTTTTCAACTGCAAAAAAATGAATTCGATGCTGCACCAATAGAGGTTACCAATCCTACGACAGGGCCAAATCTTGGAACAGAAGAATTGGTTACTGTAACTGTCAGCAATGCAGGATTACAAGACATAGAAAATGTAGTAGTCGGCTTGTTATATCAAGGTCAAACATTATCTACTTTTACCATTCCAGAAGTACTATCAGAGAATGAAATATATGAGCATACATTTGATACGCCTATTGATATGTCGGCTTATGAAGCTTACAACATCGGCACATTCACAAGCTTAGAAGCGGATGATAATTTAAGAAATGATACATTATATACATTAATAAGTAAGGTTGCTGTTATTGATGGTGCATTGTCTGGGGCCAATGACCTAGAGACTTGTAATGACAACAGACCTGTAAATGTGAGAGTTACAAATGCTGGAGTCACAGATCTCACAGAAGTTACTTTTGAGATAACATCTAATGGAGTGATTTCTGGTACTGATGTCTTTACTGGGAATATTGCCATAGGAGAAAGTAAATTAGTTCCTGTACGTTTAGCTGGGCTTACTGAAGGATCAAATGAAGTGTCGATATCTATTACTTCTGTAAATGGAGAAGATGATATTAATGAATCTAATAATACTACAAACTTGACAGTATCATTCATTGATGAGAGATTCGAATACACACTTTTACTCACGACTGATACTTATCCTGAAGAGACTTTTTGGACAGTAACCAATAGTGCTGATGAAGTTGTAGCTCAAGGAGGAGGGTATGCATCGAATAATATGCTATTTACAGAATATTTCTGCCTAGACGAAGATGAATGTTATTCATTCAGAATGTTTGATGCAGGTGGTGATGGAATATGTTGTGGTTTTGGTAATGGGAACTATCAAGTTTTAGACGCAGCTGGAAATTCTATCATTATGAGTGACGGCATATTTAATTCACAGCAAGTAACAGAAATATGTGCTGGAGCATCATGTAGTCTTGGTGTGGAGATATCAACTACAAAAGTATCAAATGATGGAGAATCAGATGGTTCTATATTAATAACTGCAAGCGGTGGGGTGGAGCCTTATAGTTATAGTATAGATGGTGGTAATACGTACCAAGATAATCCACTTTTTGAAGGTTTATCAGCTGGGAATTATGATGTAAATGTAATAACAGCTGAAGAAGGATGTGACTATACTGGAACCGTGGAAGTGGAGATCTCTACTTCAGTTATAGATATTGATGGATCATATTCTATAAATGTGTCTCCGAATCCAAGTGAAGGATTTTATCACGTGTCACTAAGTAATATTAATACAAATGAATACTCAATGAAAATGCAAGTAGTAGATGCTACTGGAAGAGTAATACAAGAGATGCCGTTACAGAAATACAATAATGTTTTTGAAGGAGATTTATCTCTAGTAGCTTATCCAAATGGAATTTATTATTTAAGATTTTTGGATAAATCGATAAATCATATGGCTAGGTTGGTGAAGATTTAGAATACTCCTTTATTAAGAATTATAACCCGTTCATAGTCTAGTGCAATGAGCGGGTTTTTTATTTTGATATAAAGTGATTTGAATATACTTGGCTATATGATCTCAATATTTGAGTAGACAACTCTTGAGCATTTATATATCAGTATCAATCCCTAACTGTCCCAATAGGAATGACGCGTTGAAATTTTCACAGATTCCAGACTTTACTTTATAATCGAAAACTAGATCGCCATCTTTATAATCGATGTCAAAATAGTAATTAGCTATTCTTTCTTCATCGTTACCCATTTCAGCGAGTTTTATATCATGGGTAGCGATCATGGCATAAGCATCAGACCCCAGCAGTTTATTTGTGATTCCGATACTTCCGTTCAGTTTGTCCTTTGAGTTCGTGCCACGTAACATCTCATCGATTAAGATAAATGCGTCGTTTTTTTCTTTTAATACAGAGAGTATCATACTTATCCTATTCAGTTCTGCTTTGAATGTAGATACATTTTCTTCAAGTGCATCTTTGATTCTCATGTAGGAAACTATACTCACAATAGGAATTTTGAAACTACTTGCGGCTACTTTTGCCCCTGTATATCCAAGAATCATATTCAGTCCAATGGTTCTTAATAATGTAGATTTTCCAGACATATTTGACCCAGTGATGATGACAATTTTATCTTGTTTTTCAAGGATGAAATCGTTTTCTACATTTTGAGATTTTGGAATAAGGGGATGTTCCATCTCCTTGGCTTCTATGGTCATATATTCATCACTGATAAGAGGATAACTATATGTTGGATGATTGTATGCCCATGTTGCAAGTGAAGACAGGGCCTCTATAAACCCTATATGTTTGAATATCTTTTCAATCTTTCCAGTATTAGATTTCTTCCATTTTGCTAATTTATAAATAACGCTTAGGTCCCATAAGAAGAGTCCATTACCTGCAATGGCAACCAATAAATTCAGTCTATAATCTAATTGATTTATAATATTACTGAGATCGGATAAAGATTTCAAGGGTAATTCACTACTCGAGTTTTCAAATTCTGCAGCATGAGCCTTCAAGAGAGAAGACTTCCACTTTTTATCAAACAAGCTCTTGAGAACATCAATATATTTTTTAAAGGAATTGCTCGTGTTTGATAACCTGCCTTGTACTTCAGTAATTCTTTTAGTGAAATTTCCAGTGAGCAATAAATTACCTATAAATATAAAAGATGCGAGTGTGTTCGCTAATCCATAATTGACAAAGTAGAGCACAATGATGCCGATCCAAATTAATGGAAGTGATTTTCTATATAAGTTGATCAATTTGCCTTCTCCAAAAGACAAATCCATTTCCATTTGTCTTTTTATAGAAAGTGCTACATTAAAATTTTCTAATCCTTCTAATGAGAATAGCTTTACAGCAATTTCTTGTCTGTAGTCTGTTTCTCCTTCTAGTTCTTTGATAGCCTCTTGTTTCTCTAACAAATCGGCCTTGAGGGGTTTTTCTAGAAATATTGATTTTAGTGTTTGATTGCCATAGTAAGTCCTACATCTATTGATCAATCCAAAGATCGAATGGGTACCAAAAATATCCAAGTCTTCAGTGTAATGGTGATTAGGAACCTCATATGTTGCGCCATCATAATATAAGTTTTGATGATTATTGATAGCTTCTATTTCATTTTCATTGATTGCTTTGAGTGCTTGTTTTTCTGAGAGCAGCTTGTCATATTTCTGTTGCTTGATGACTGCCCATACAAAAAGTGAAATGACACCAACAAAAAAAAGACCAAATACAATTAAATTAGTTTTGATAATAAAATATAAAAGAGGAATAGCCAATATGAAAATCGCTAGCCTAATCAGACTGTACTTGTGACTTAACCTCTGAAAGATATCAATATCTACTTCAGCATTACTAATCCTTGTTTTATAGTTCTCGATTACTTGCTTGGCGCCTGTCATTATTTGGAATTCTGATTCATGAACTACTGATGCGGTACATGATAGCACTGAACACTGTCCATTAGTCAATTAAAATATTAAGCAAAATAGAACTAAATCGATAGAAATTTAATCTACCACATTTACAGAATTAGATATAGAAATATTTCCCAAATTTGTAAATGCTTTTGAATTTATTCCATTTTTATTGCCGGCAAAATTAATATTTTCTAGCTGCAAGTCACCATTATTTAAGAAAGCTCCTCCATTAATAGACGAATAGCCGTTTATCAAGGATAATCCGGATAATGACAATGAAACACCTGAATTTATAGAGAATATTCTTGAAGCATTATTTCCAGAAAAAGCTAAGTTGTCTACTCCTAAACCCATCACAGAAAAGTTGTCGTCAACGATTATTTCTGAGTTTAAAATTATAGTAGTATTTGATAAACTAGGATCAAATTGTATAATATCACCAGGACATACATTTTCCATTTTATATCTCAATGTGCTTGGACTACCATCATCTAATAAAGAAGTTACTATTTTGACTCCTGGATTACACCCATTAATAGTTATAGTTACATCATTTGTTGATAATTCTCCACAGATTGTTCCAGCTGTCACATCATTTTGTAGAGACACAAATGTTTGATTTATATAGGGTGATAAATCCACCGCACTAAGTACCATGAGTCCTTTTACAGTATATACATCGTCATA
The DNA here is from genome assembly GCA_913061325.1 of uncultured Saprospirales bacterium. GTDB lineage: Bacteria > Bacteroidota > Bacteroidia > Chitinophagales > Saprospiraceae > CAJXUU01. Next base: position 14,046 of record CAJXUU010000136.1, read on the forward strand.
AAAAGTTGCTCCATCTGTCAAATCCGCTTCATCTTCTATAGCAATTATAAAACCTGAAGAATGATATATCACATATTTGTATACATAACCTGCAGGTATAATATCAGCATTGATTAATGATCCCGAACCATTACTTCTGTCTCTTATACACATCTCCGAGCCCACGAGACAGGCAGAAATCTCG
>CAJXUU010000137.1 GCA_913061325.1 uncultured Saprospirales bacterium
GATTTCTGCCTGTCTCGTGGGCTCGGAGATGTGTATAAGAGACAGGACCTGATCATTAACAGAGATATTGACTATTATAATTTGAAAGGTGCATTTCGTTCCAATTTAGATTTTATAAATCGCCCGACAAGCTTTTACACAAACATTCCTACACCTCCTCCTGATTTTTTATAGTTATTTTTGAAAATGACATTTCATTTTCTTTATTCCTGTTGCGCATTTATTGTTACCTTTTTCTTGGGCAATGAATGATATTCATATTCTAGATAAAACTTAATGAAAAATTATTTTACTTTCAAACATTTCAGAGGAGACCTTTTCGGGGGTATCACTGCAGGTATAGTCGCTCTTCCATTAGCATTGGCCTTTGGTGTAAGTTCTGGTCTTGGACCAAGTGCCGGATTGTATGGAGCCATATTTGTAAGTTTCTTTGCTGCCATGTTTGGTGGCACCAATACTCAGATATCAGGACCTACAGCCCCTATGACTGCCGTAAGTATGGTTATTATTGCTGGCATTGTTGCTCATAATGATGGAGATATTTCACAGGCCCTTCCAGCCATTCTTACAGTTTTCATTTTAGCGGGCTTGATGCAAGTGGGTTTAGGCTTGATGGGTCTAGGAGAGTATATTAAATACATACCTTATCCCGTAGTCTCTGGATTCATGACCGCTATCGGAGTTATTATTCTTGTTACTCAAATTTTACCATCAATTGGATATTACCCAAAAGAAGATGTAGAGTATGTACAGCAATTTAAACCCATAGCCCAAGAATTAATTTTAGAAAACATACTCATAGAAGAGGCAGGAGAAGGGATTCTAGTACTAGAGGACTTTCAGGAAACTGTTAAGCGTGCCCAAAACATCACACCTGCACAAATCCTAAAGGAATCACAAACTATTGCTGCGTCTGAAGCTTCTGGTGTATTGGGGGCCATTAAGGTTTTCCCTCGTGCATTGAAGAATATAAATTGGCTTGAACTTATGCTTTCATTATGTACAATCATTATCATTTTCGGATTTAAGCGAATTACAACTATGATTCCGAGTACTCTGGTAGCATTACTTGTAATGTCAGGTATCGCATATGGTTTTGGGTTGGATTATAGACCAATAGAAGAAATACCAAGCGGGCTTCCGATACCAAACCTCGGCATATTTACTGATTTTGAATTATCCGCTGTCGCCCCTTATATATTTACTGCTTTAACTTTGGCACTACTTGGGGCCATTGATTCCTTACTAACTTCTGTAGTCGCTGACAATATGACTAAAACAAGGCATCAACCTAATAAAGAATTGGTTGGACAAGGAATCGGAAATACGATTGGTGCATTATTTGGAGGCCTTCCTGGTGCCGGTGCGACTATCAGAACCGTAGTAAATATCAAGGCTGGTGGTAAAACTCGAATCTCAGGAATGATTGCAGGTATCATGCTATTCATCATTACGATTTCATTAGCACCAGTTGCTTCTCAAATTCCTGCAGCTGTTCTTGCTGGTATTCTGATAACAGTTGGAATTAGTGTTATGGATTATAAAGGCCTGAAAGCTATTCCTAACATGCCAAAATCTGAGGTAATAATAATGATTGTTGTATTAGTACTTTCTTCAGTATGGAATCTAGTATATGCCGTTGGTATTGGTCTTGTGATAGCGTCCCTGATGTTCATGAAAAAAATAGGAGACCTTATGGCAAGTAGTAGTGAATTGAAATCTTTGAAAGATTTCGAGGATTGGGATGATGAGATGGATTTTCCACAAAACTTAAAAGAGGAAGTAATAATCAAGCATATTGATGGTCCATTGTTCTTTGGATCTACGACAGACTTCCAACAACTGGCAGCTCAGATCCCTGATAAAGCAACCACCATAGTACTCCGTATGAGTAGAGTCCCATATATAGATCAATCCGGTCTATATGCCATCGAAGATTTGGTCTGTGGCATGGAATCAGAAGGGAAATCTGTACTGTTGGTCGGAGTAAAGGAACAACCTAAATATATGATGGAACGTATCGATATCATTCCAGATCTGATATCCGAGGATCACATGTTTGTGTCATTCTCTGATTGTCTCAGATGGATCAAAGAAAATGTTGAAGATACACATCCTGTATAGTTAATATCTTGATGTTTAATTGATAGGGTGTAACTTCTCAGGCACCCTTGAAAAATTATAATTTTGTCACTATTTTTGCTTCTTTGGGCAAAAATACCGCCAAAACACACCTAAATTCAACTATTATCGACTGATTGTATCCGTCGCTAACTTGATGTGACCCATTCTAAGGTCATATGTTGAGTAGTTACAAATAAATAAGACCAAGACTGTACGGTGTAACTTAACTTTGATTAGAGTAATTGGTATATTATCAAAATGAAATATAATTTATTCTCTATTACAATCAACCAGTATTTTTCTCTTACCTGTATGATTGTAACCAAGATCGCGCATCTGCTTTATCATAGGGATAGGCCTATAATTGATAATCCATGCCCTCCGTTGGTTAATATTACTTTGATTGCCTAGTGCCCCGTGGACAGTATGCCCATGATGCCCTATTGTAGAACCTTTCCTTAATTCTCCAAAATATATCTCTTCATCTTGAGATACAGATGTTTTTAATGCTCCGCCCGCATGCGCAAACTCATGTTTTCTTAACACTCCAGATTGATGTGAAGATCCAATATACATCATACATCCATTTTCTTGGTTTACATCATCTAAAGCAATCCAAAAAGAACATGCTCGTTTATCTTCTAAAGATGGCCAGTAAGCAGCATCTTGATGCCATGGAGTCTCTGTAGTTGTATTTGGACGCTTATTTATGATCATATCAAAATCAACATCAATATCATCTCCTAATATTTCTATTGCAATCTTTCTAGTCTTTTTGAAATGTGGGAGATTTAAAAATTCCGAATCTAGAGAACTAGGACACATGATTTGGGTAATCAATTCTTGATTGGCTGAGTCCGATTTTCCACTTAAGTCAGATCGTAACCCTTCCGTATCATAATTACCGTTTAATAATCTATCACATATTTGTGCTACAATTTCTAGTTCAGATTGGGATAATATGTTGTCTATTTGGATAAATCCATTTTTATCCCACATTTCTTTATTTGTCATCGGTAAGAAATTGTATTGTTAGAGCTCCTCCAATTGGACATAAGACTAATCCTTTCTTTTCTCCTATATTTATTAACGAAACTCTACGAAATTCTTTACTTAACAGTTCATTTTCATTGACTTTTGAGCTAAATGGTTTAAGCTCTAATATTTTTCCCTGTGAGTTGTTTTGGTTGCCAATTTTTGTTAAATTTTTTGACTTATTACCAACGAGTATTAACTGTCCCATACCACTTTTTACAGCATCATAGATCGGAGACATTTGCGTCTCTAACGGTAAAGCTTTAGATTCAAATTGGCTACCATCTTTGACAAGCATCATATGCTCTAAAGTGACTATCTCCAACATTTTTGGATTGGGTAATTCTAATTTAACTATTAACTCATCAAATGTGAGTTTACCATAATCCTCAAATGACTTGAACTTCTTTTTTAGTCCAGGTATTTGATTGAGCAAATCTTCTCTTGATGCATGAGGATAACTTTCTCCCTGTACATTATTACTCATTATTGGATCTATACTGCCATTATTATCCACGTCATTATACATGATCTTTAATGGTTTATTTGGGTTTCCTTTCAATTGACTATTCGTCCCCATATTTCCAAGCAAGATTTTCATATCAGTATCAGATTCTGAATCTACGATTACTATCGAATTCCAAAATCCGGTGAGCGTGTCAGTCATATAGTTCGATGTGACATCCTGGATTTTTTTATTCACAATTTCTAAGAATCTTGGGTAATTCCAATGACCAACAGTAAGGAGTGTAGGTTTTTCATTATCAAAGCTTGTCACCTCAACATCTTGAACATTGCCAAGATCTACCGACATTTCTGAATATTTACCTTTCTCTTGAAATAAGAAACAAGAAACCGAAGATTCTGGATAAGTGCCTTGCCAATATGTGCCACCACAAAAGATATCCATATCTCCATCTTCATCAAAATCTTCAACCACTAAAGAAGAAGGATTTGTATTTTGAAGTAAGATCTCTTGTTGTAAGAATCTACTATCTTGCTTTTGGAGCAATATGATAACCCTATTTGAATTAGATTCCTTAGAATAAGCATAACTCCCAACAGAGAATATGATATCTTTTTTATTATCATTATCCATATCCTGAATCTGAATATCAGAAACATGATAACCTTTTTGAAGAAGAGTTTTTTCTTCAAAATCCCCATTCCTATTTTGGTAAAATACTTTGGTCTCATTATGTTCAGAACCAGCAGCAACTATATCATCCATACCATCATTATTGATATCTGCGACAGCAACAATAGGCGATATATCAGATTGATAAAATGGCATTAAACTTTGGATATTGAAATCTCGTTGTGATTCCAACACGTGTTCAAAATCCAATTCAAAACTTGAACTCTCATTATTGGAGTTAATCTTTTGTCCAGCTATTTTTGATATATCAGTTTTAGATTTAGGATCATATTTTATATTTAGTAATTGACAACAGTTGCCGCTTCCTAAAACTTGATTTGATCCATCTGGCCAAATAATGTCAATAGATTCATATTTTTCAAGTTCTCCTAACCCAAAATGAAGTACATAAGAACTCGACGATTGAAAGCCTCTTGATGGTTGTAAATACTTAATTTGAGTTCCTGATTTAGTCTTAATAGACACTTTAGCTCCTATAGCTTTTATATTATTCAATGCTCCACTTAACTTAATGGATACCCAATTTGATCCAGTATGATTATTTTCATAGAAATAAGCGTATGAACCAGAATTATTGGTAATCAAATCGAGATCACCATCAAGATCAAAATCAGCGTAAGCTGCACCTTGAGACACAGATGGAGAATTAAGCCCCCATTTTTCATTGTTATTTGCGAACTTTTCATCTTCATTTAAATAGAAATAATTCGGCTGAAGGATAGGTGGCATAGACGCTACGTAGTCTTCAAACTTATATTCATCCTTACCTTCTCTATCAAGTTTCTGGACTAGATCAGCTGTATATTGTAGGAAGTCTAAATCAGTATGATCTTTAAGGTAACCATTAGAAATAAATAAATCCTGTTTCGAATCATTATCAAAATCAAAAAACAGCGGACACCAACTCCAGTCTGTATTGGAAATACCTAAGCCCTGCCCTACTTCATTCATTGGAGTGTTCGGGTAATTGAGTTGTAGTGTGTTTCTACTATGTTGTTGTTGAAATCCTGACTTCACGAAATATTCTACCTTATCAAAATTATCAGCTCCCATGTGCAATTTCTGAAGTTTATTACCTTCAGGTAGCATATCAAGAACAACAAGATCTTGCATCCCATTTTGATCGACATCTGCAAAATCAACTCCCATTGAGAACTTTGATTGATTCATAAGATAAGAAGCAGCATCTTCAGTGAAAGTACCATCTCCATTATTAATATATATGTAATCCGGTTCATTAAAGTCATTGGTGACATAAATATCAGGCCATGCATCATCATTAATATCCACTGTAGCCACTCCAAGGCTGAAACTCAAAACATTTCCGTTTATTCCTGATTCTTCAGACACATCTATATACATATCTCCCTCTCTACGATACAGTTTGTTTGTTGTTTCTGGTTTGTTTATTTTCTGCATCTCCTTCACTTCTAAGTTTCCCTTCGAATATTCAGGTGTTGAGTGATTCACTAAAAACAGATCTAAGTCTCCATCCTTATCATAATCAAAAAATGAAGAATGGGTAGAATATGCTGGGTCATCTATGCCATATTCATTGGCTTTATCGGTAAATGTATTATCCTTATTATTAATTAAAAGTAGATTATTTCTCAGTTTTTCAAATGGGTAACCCGCTCTGCATACATAGATATCCATCCATCCGTCATTATTCACATCTACTGCATTAGCACCAGTACACCATCCTTCATGAAGTGCCACTCCACTCTCTTCTGTAATATTGCTAAAAGATAAATCGCCCTCATTGAGAAACAACCTATTCTTTACCATATTCCCAGTGAAAAAGATGTCCTCTAACCCATCATTATTATAGTCCGCAACGGCCACTCCGCCTCCATTATAGAAGTACTGATATTTGAAAATATTGAAGTTTTCAGTCTCATTGAGCATGTTCCGGAAATCTAATCCAGTATCACTCTTTGACAATAATGTAAACCCTTCTTTTTTCGACTCAGAAGAACAACTTAATATTCCAAAAAGAGAAATCAATAATATGAATCTATGCATAAACCTAAGGTAATAATTTTAGGAATTTGAGAGGCCTTTTATCCACAAAATAACATGAATCCAAGAAAGATGTTACTCTTACGTAATCCCAAAAAATAATTGTAATAAAAAAAGAGCCAAACGCAATGCATTTGGCTCCTAAAAAAATCTAAATGTAATTCAAAGCTAAATTAGTCTACATCCCACCATAATGGAGCACCCGCAGAATCAGCACCACCTAGGCACGAAATTCCAGAATCTACACCACCTGGGTTTTGAGTATATTCTCCAGAGATATATCTTATTCTCTTGATTTGTTCTTGCGTATTCACCTCTCCACCACTATTGTTTATCACAACAGGGAATAGTTTCGGATAACCAGTTCTTCTGAATTCAGACCAAGCTTCTTGACCATCAGGAAAGAGTGAAATCCACTTTTGAGTGATTATTTTCTCCAACTTCGTTTCAAAATCAGCACCTTCATCCCAAGCAATAGTAGCTTGCGATAGGTTTTGGTCTCCAGCTGGCACAGAATTCACCTCATTGTTAACATCAACATAAGGTATAGGAGTACTCGTATTATCAGCAATATAGTCTGCTACACCGCCCGCTCCATATTGATCAAATGAAGTTGTTATTCCAAGCTCATACGCATCCTGTGCAGTTGTTCCTGTATTCCATCCTCTCAAAGCAGCTTCCGCTTGCAAAAAGTAAGCTTCTGCGGCAACCATAAGTTGTACATTTCCTAGATCTTGTAACGCTGAATAATTAACGTAAGTAGCTTTATCAGCTATTTCGATTCCTTGGCGAATACCTTTGAACTGTCCAGCTACATTCTCTTGAAGTGCAGGTTGGAAATACAAACTTAGTCTTGGATCATTATATCCAACGAGAATAGATTCCATCGGAGCTCCCATTCTGATATCATTCCAAGCACTATTAATTGTATTTACAGGATGGTCGACGTCATTTTTAACTGTGAAGTTATCATCGTTAGTTACCAATAATCCCATAGGGTGTGACAATGCTTTCTCTCCTTGAGTTTTTGCAAGTGCAGGATCTATTTTCGATATTCTGATGGCTAATCTCAATCTAAGCGTATTGGCAAATTTGATCCACTGGGCCACATCTCCTCCATACACTTCGTCAAAAGCTACAAATGGACTTGCTGCTCCTGTTGCTAAGAATGCTTCTAAACCACTGATTCCTTCATCAAGATCTGCAAAATATGCATTGAATAAATCAGGTTCACAATCATAAGCAATACTGCCATCTTCAGCAACATTACCAAATTCCGTATAAATGATAGGTCCAAAAATATCAGAAACTCTATGCATCCCTTCTACCTTGATAATTTTCAACCAAGCCAAAAATTCTGGGAATTCATCACCCGCATTTTGCTCAACTATAAGAGCAGGAGCCATAACATTTTGATATCCAGGATTCCATGCCCAAGTGTTCCATCCATCTACTAGGTTATAATTCATATTATTCGAATTTCCAGCAAATGGAGTTGGTGGCATCATGTAACCAGAATATACATCTCCCATTAAATTTTGCTGGAGTTGAGTAATCCAAGCTGGAGTATGTACATATATATTTCTGACTATATTAATAAATGGCTCTCCAACCAATCTATAATCTGATTCTAAATCAGTATTAGTTAGCGCAAAAGGATCTTGATTGTACTCTTCAAAATCGTCGCTACATCCTACTTGCGACATAACTGCAAGTACAGTTACTGAAAGTAGAATAATATATTTTAATGATTTCATTATTTTAAATTTTATTTTTTAATGATTCTTTAGTCTTTAGGTTAGAAATCTAAAGTTAGACTTACTCCTAAACTTCTTGTCGTTGGAAGACTAAATATATCGATCCCTTGAAGGCCTACACCTGTAGAGGCTGTCACATCTGGATCATAAGGTGCATCATTACTAATGAAGAATAAGTTTCTACCTATCAAGCTTACAGATGCAGACGTTCCTAATATTTCACTCGGAAATGAATATCCTATGGATAATTCTCTAAGTCGAATATTTGTTGCATCAAAGGCATAAGCTTCAGATATTCCTTGTCTTCCTCCAACTGCTCCATAATATACATCTGGTGCTATTGAAGATACAGCATTTCCATCAACATCTACAGCATTAATTTCTACAGATCCAGCATCTCTTGCAGCTGCAGTAGCTTCCGACACACCAAATTCATCTAATAATGCTTGAGTTATTGACACAACTTTACCTCCGAATCTTCCATCAAGTAAAACAGAAACATTGAAGTTTCCAAACTCTAATGAGTTATACCACCCTAAAGTAAAATCCGGATTAGGGTTACCAATAAAACCTAATCCTGCTTTAGTTGGTTTTCCATCAGCATCTAATATGATTCTATCTTGTTCATCTCTAGCAAACTTCTCTCCCCATATATCACCGAATGATCCTCCTTTTTGGATAACCATCCCATAACTGTTTACAGCTTCATCAGTAATAAAGAATGCTGACGGTCCGTCAGGGTTATCATCAAACTCTGGATGTACTTCTAGAATCTCATTATTGTTTTTAGTAAAATTAAAACCAGTTGTCCAAGATATATTATCACTATCAAGTACATCATATGTAAGTGCAGCTTCAATACCGGAATTTTTCACATTTCCTGCGTTTACAAGATATCTAGTAAATCCTGATCCCGCTGGCGCTGAGATATTTATAAACTGATTTTTTGTATTTGTAGTATAGAATGTAAAGTCAAAGCCTAATTTATTATTCAAGGCCTTAGTCTCAATACCAAACTCTAATGAAGAAGATTTCTCTGGAACCAATGTAGAACCAGGAATTGGGCCAACAGTAGAAAACTGAAGTTGCCCATTCACTATTTCTCCTCTATTCTCTTTTGAGTTAGCTACATAAGCAGGTACATCATTACCCACAATCGCATAAGATACTCTTGCTTTCAAAAAATCGAAAGCTTTTATATCCATCATCTCTGTTAAGATTGTCGTCAATCCAAATGATGGGTAGAAGTAAGATGTATTAGGTAGCGCTGAAGACCAGTCATTTCTTGCTGTTACATCAAAGTAAATTTTACTCTGATACCCTATCTGAGCACTCGCAAACACAGCATTTCTTTTAAGTCTATTTAATTCCTCCGAAAGACTTGCAGCAGTTGGATTATTAATATATTGTAGTCCAAATTTATTGGCAAATGATAGATCCCCATTTTTTGAATCTGCCAAAATGCTATACGTTTCTCTCGTAGTATGACTCGTTCCTAAATTAAAATCAAGGGCTATATCGTCCGTTAATTGGTTTGCATATGTCAATATAAGATCCGCATAGATCTGTGAATCAGATACATCAGCGAAAATATATCTACCATTATTATCAGCTAAAGTTGCTTGAGTAGATGCAAATACTTTTCTATCTGCAGTATCGAATGATTTATCTAGGTTAACTCGACCTTGCAGTGTAAGATTAGATGCTAATTGATAGCTAGTACTTAATGATGCAATAAATCTGTCTCTATTATTTGTATTAGGATTTCGATTGGTGATCCAATATGGATTTTGCTGGATGTCTCTATCTGCTATCCAATTCTGAGTATTGAAATTTCTAGATTCATTGTACGATTCATAATTTGTAGCATACTCATTAAAGTCTAATCCTCTAGGGAAGAAATACAATCCAGTCAAAGGATTAAAATACAATCCTCCTGAAGGTCTATTGTTCACATCTTGTTTGATATAATTTATAGAACCATTTAACTTTAATTTATCATCTAAAAAGTTAGCTCCTTGTCTAAATGAAAAGTTATGTCTTGCTAGATCATTTGATGGAAGAATTCCATTCGCCTTAGTGTTAGAATAAGAAAAATAACTAGTAGTCGTCTCTGTTCCTCCACTTACACTTATCGAATTGATAAAAGTATTACCAGTATCGAAATAATCAGATACATGATCAGGAGCGGTAACTGGTCCTCCCCAGCTAAATTCTGCCCCTTCACTCGTCTGTCCATATCTATATTGAAGATCTGGTAACAAAACCGCTTTGTCCATTGTATAACTAGAAGTAAACCTAATTTTTGGTGCTCCTTTTTTACCTTTTTTAGTCGTAATTAAGATGACTCCATTAGCAGCTTGGCTACCATAAAGGGCTGCTGCCGATGCTCCTTTAAGAACAGTCATTGATTCGATGTCATCAGGATTGATATTTGAAATACCATCACCACTGTCAACTCCTCCTCCAAAAACGCCACCATTTTGACCAGTTCTTCCATTCGTCATTGGAATACCATCAATAACATATAGTGGATCGTTATTTGTTGTTGATTTGTTTCCTCTAAGAACGATCCTTGTAGATCCTCCTACTCCTGAACTACTCTTGTTGATTACAAGTCCGGGTGTCTTTCCTGCCAATGCATTGATGACGTTGACATCCTTAACCCTACTCAATTCATCTCCAGAAACTTCATCAACGGCATAGGTTAGCCCTTTCTTTTCTCTAGAGATTCCTAAAGCAGTAACAACAACTTCATCGAGAGCTACCCCCTCAGAAAGCGTTATTAAATTTGATTCCGTAGTACTGAGGACCATGGTCCTAGTCTCGTATCCGATGTAACTTATCTCAACAGAGTGGGTTGCATCTTGTAAAGTGAATGAAAAGTTACCATCAATATCAGTGATGGTACCATTAGATGTATTCGATTCCATAATAGTGGCTCCGAGAACGGGCAGGCCATCGTCATCTACAATGTTACCGGTTACAGTCTGTCCTATACTCATCAATGAGAATAGACAAAAGCACAATGAAAATGAAATCCGATAAACGGCCTTCCAATTCAATGCGTTAAAAAAATGAGTTTTTTTCATGCGAAAAGTCTTTAAATTAGTAAGTAGATTAGTTGTTAAAACAGAGATTACAGAATCATGATCTTTCACCTATTTCTGTATTCTTCATTTAGTATTATTTATGGATAGCATTAAAAATGCCACCTTCTAAATGCTTCCATTGCTTCATACTCGGCCAATCCCAAGTCTCTATAAGCATTAGCAGTATTTCTATTTCTTGCTTCCGATCTTTGCCAAAATTCTCTATTATCAGTCCCCGGAAATGGTGCACTATCTTTTTGTGATTGGTGCATGAATATGGCATTTCTCTTCTTAAGTAATTCCTTGGGGCTCAACGGAACGGCCATTTCTATCTCTCCAATATCAAATTCCTGCCATGCTCCTCTATATAACCATAGCCAACAATTTTTTATCCATTTTTCAGATTTCAATTGCGTCATAGAATCTATGATTGCATTTAGGCATATTCTGTGTGTTCCGTGTGGATCTGCTAAGTCTCCAGCTGCAAAAACTTGATGAGGTTTGATTCTCTGAAGGATCTCTTTTGTGATATCCAAATCTTGCTCCGAAAGTCCATTCTTTTTAATCCCTCCTGTTTCATAAAATGGAAGGTTTAGAAAGTGAATATTTTCATCCTTTATTCCACAAAATCTAGCTCCACTTATCGCTTCACCTTTTCGTATCAAACCTTTTACTACTCTTACCTTAGCAGTATTTTTATTAAGTGATTTTCCTTTTAATGTCTTGAGTATGGCAGCTATATCGCCTAATTCTGAATTTTCAAAATGTGTATTCATATCTTGTAAGAACTCAAGATATCTAATCGTGTCATGATCATGAACAGCAATATTACCAGAAGTCTGATATGCAATATGAACTTCATGTCCTTGTTCAACCAGTCTGAGAAGCGTACCTCCCATTGATATCACATCATCATCAGGATGAGGACTAAAAATGAGGACTCTTTTCTTTGCCGGATTAGCTCGTTCTGGTCTATTGGTATCTTCCGTATTCGGTTTACCACCTGGCCATCCAGATATCGAGTTTTGCAACTTATTGAAAATCTTTATATTAAGCTTATATGCATTTTCCGCTTCAAGTGACAATTCGCTTAATCCATGCTCATTATAATCTTCTTCCGTAAGCTTTAAAATAGGTTTTTGAGTTTTATTGGATAACCAAATCACTGCTCTTGATTGTAAATCTAGGTCCCAAATACAAGAACCAACTCTCCATGGTGTCTTTACTCTAGTAAGTGCTGCCGCAGCAGCTGTATCGAGATAAAACTTTGTATTCTTATGATTTTGCAAGAAAGTAGCAGAAACATTTGTTGATATTGGTCCTTCAAGTGCTCGCTGAACAATATTAGCTTTATGCAGCCCCCATGCCATGATGTAGATTTCTCTAGCGCTCATGATTGTTTTCACCCCCATTGTGATTGCTTGATAGGGTACGTTTTCTAATCCTGAAAAATCATCACTAGCATCACTTCTGGTAATACTATCTAATCTTACTAATCTAGTTTTACTATCTTCTTCACTCCCAGGCTCATTAAATCCAACATGCCCCGTTCGTCCAATTCCTAATACTTGAATGTCTATTCCGCCAAGAGCCTCAATTTTACGATCATATTCTGAACAGTAATCTTTAATCGACTTCAATTCTAAGGTGCCATCAGGAATATTTATGTTTTCTCTAGGAATATCTATATGGTCAAAAAGATATTCATGCATAAACTTATGATAGCTGTGCATGGATTCAGGAGACATAGGATAATATTCATCCAGATTAAATGTAATTACATTACTAAATGAAAGATTTTCTTCTTTATGTAATCTAATAAGCTCTTTATATATATGAATTGGAGAAGACCCAGTTGCCAATCCCAAAACCATCACTTCCCCTTTTTGCTGCTTAGCTCTTATTGCTAATGAGATAAGATTTGCAATGTGGTTGCAACCATTAATAGCGTTTTCAAACAATTCGCAAGGAATCTTCTCAAACGACTTGATTTGATATGATAAATTCTTAGGAAATCTCCTTATACGATAGTCTGTATTGTTATTTGTCATTTAAGTCTATTATCTGCTTAGTGTGCTCGGGCACATCAAATATATGATTTTAATAATGAAATCTCTAACTATTTGTTATATTTATTGATATTTTCAATAATGGCAATAACAATAAAGGACATAGCAAGACTGGCTGGAGTATCGAGAGGCACTGTAGATCGAGTACTTAATAATCGAGGAAAAGTAGCTGAGAAAGTGCGCTTGAAGGTCTTACGTATAGCTCAAGAGTATGGATATACTAAGAATATTCTCGCCAGTAGATTATCCATCAACAAGGTCATTAACATAGCAATAGTCCTTCCTGATTACAAAATTGACAAATTTTGGAAACTGCCTTTTGATGGGATTCAAAATCAGGAAGCAAAGATGAAACCATTTGGGATTGTAATTACTTATTACCTTTTTGATCTTCTTGATGTAAAGGATTATGAAACAATGCTTGAAAAAGCAACTAAGAGTAAGCCAGATGCAGTATTATTAGCACCTGTATTTAAACAAGAATCGCTTAAATTCTTAGCGATGATGAATCAAAATAACATCCCTGTTGTTTGCATAAATTCTGAATTAGATGTCGACACAGCAACTTCTTATATTGGTCAAGACTCTCTTCTGACAGGACGTTTAGCTGGCAAGCTATTCAACTTAACAGATATTAAAAAGGACAAAATATTCGTCATCACTTTTGGACACAATTCTAGCAACGCAACCCACATCCAGAAAAAAATTACCGGACTTAAAGAATATAACTTTGAAAATAACGCCGGATATATTATTGAAGATTTAGTAATTGAAAACTTTATGGATTTAGAAAGTCTGCAAGCTCTATCTACTCAAATTGAAGCTGAAAAGAAAAATTTGAGAGGTCTCTTCTTTACAAACTCAAGATCCTATCACTTTCTGAACAACAAAGACTTGGTGCATTCCTGTCTCTTATACACATCTGACGCTGCCGACGAAGAGG
>CAJXUU010000138.1 GCA_913061325.1 uncultured Saprospirales bacterium
GCCTGTCTCGTGGGCTCGGAGATGTGTATAAGAGACAGACACTTATTGGATGTTTATAATTAAACAAATTAATTCCTCTTTCATACGATAAGGATATTGGTAAAATCGCATAATTTATACCAGTTGAAATACCAATTCGATTCTCTTTAAAATCCAATAAACCTGAATTTGATTGCGCCTTGGCATTTATTCCAAAACAAACTACTATTGCTAATAATATTAATATTTTTTTCATTATTTCTTTTTTACAAAACTTCAATCAGATATTCTTTAATAAATTCAATGTGCTGCTCAGCTGCTACCCAAACAAGATCATGCCCAACGCCTTCAATGATTTTCATTTCTGTGTTAGGTAAAAATGCTCTATTTTTCTCCTGAAACGCTATGCTTAAATGCTCGCTTAGATCACTGTTTATAAAAAGAACTTTTGTGTTGAACTGGTTAAGGTTGGCGGTAAAATCAAAAGTAAAGGTGCCATCTTCTTTTTGTCCATCACTTCCGTATAGATTAACAGTTGCAATTGCGCCGGACCTGAAAGTTGGAATCATATCTGTTTTATCAAAATGGTGACCTTCTGGTAATAGGGCATTATATAAATTGCTTACAAGCAGGTAATCGAGACTTTCATGATTGTCAGGCGAAATATTTTGATGTGACCAGTACAAATCACTTATGGCTTCTGAGGTTAAACTAGGTGCTAGAATCTCTACATCATCTTCTATTTCTGAATTAAATGATCCTGGTTCACTTAGAATTACGGCGGCTACTTTATCTGGATGTTCATTCAAATACATAGTTGCATACATACCACCCCAAGAATGACCAAACAGAATGACCTTCTCGTTTGGAGAATATAAGTTTACTATTCCTTCAAGATCTTTCAGGTAATTTTCGAGTGTTAATTCTGGAATAGAATGTGTGAGGGCGTCAGTCATATTACCGTACCTTTTTGATAATCCTGTTCCTCTTTGGTCAAACATTACAATAAAATATTCGTCTGTTAGACTATAACCATTGTAATTTTCCACCAAGCGTGAAAGGCTCCTAGAATCTCCTCCAGGACCACCATGTAAAAAAATCATTACTGGATTTGAGGGGTTGCCGAATGTTTCAAGATGTAGCCTTGTGCCGTTAACTTCTACAGCGGGTATGCTTAAATCCTGATCCACGGTTGGAGGTACCAGATTACCTGGTTCAAGCGGATCTTTTCCGCACGATATTAGCAAGGCTGTTAATAAAAATAAGCGTACTGCTAATTTGAGTTTCATTTTAACTATTGTCATTTTTTCTAATTTTCAACAAATCTAGAACAATAGGTAATCCGTGGCGCTTCAGCCTACAAGGTGAAACTTCTTTTAGTACTATTTCGTATGAACATTATAGTAAATCGCTGAATAATAGTAAATTAAATAAAAAAGTAAATGGTCTTTTTTTATTGATTTTTTAAAGAGTCAGCATATTGAGAAGGTGTTTTTCCTGTTGATTTTTTAAAATATCTGTTAAATGAAGATTTTGAACTAAAGCCACTATCAAGAGCTAACGATAATAATGTGAAGTTTTTACTGCGAGGATTAGCCATCATACCTTTAAATTCTTCGAGACGATAAGTATTTATAAAATCATAAAAGTTTTTATCAAATTGCTCATTTATAACTTGAGATAAATAGTTAGAATGAATGCTAAATTTATTGGCTAATTCATTAAGACTTAAATCACTATTTGTGTAAAGTTTTTCAACTTCCATTGCTTTTTCTATCTCTGTCTTTAATTTCTGGGCTTTATCTTTGTTTAGCCCGGATTTAGCATAACGTACAACAGCTTCATTCTCTTTCTTTTGCTCAGATTTTACGTGGGGTGCAGGAATTTTATTCTTTATATCTTCTGGATTGTTTTGGAAAGACCTACTCTGGTCTACAAACACGCTTGTTTGCTTTATTCCAAAATAACCTAACACGGCTATGAAGACTACAGCAACTATATATATTAAAATTTCTGACCTAAATCCAAACTTAAAACTAACTTCATTCAATAATACTGTTATATAGATTGCCGTCAATCCATAAATAAGCACCCTCAGCCAGTTTAGATTTATTCCATCGATATTTGAAAATTCGTTTCTAATCTTCTTTTTATGCTTAGTAAGCAAAATTTGAGATCCAATAATGTACCCAATACCAGAAATTAAAATCACAATTGAATGTATATTATTGTAAACTTCAAAGCCCTGGCCATAATTTATGAACAATTCAACAATCCGCTCTAGCGGAAGAGGAAATAAAAAGATGGCAAGAAGCAAATAATCAGTTATTGCTGGTAAAAAGTGAAAATATTTTACATGCTTTTTTTGAGATAGATGTCTCGTAAGTGAGGCGGTATACAAATATAGGAAGGGTCCATGTATTAGTGGAAAAGGGATTCCAAAACTTATATAACGTGCATATTTAAATAAATAATCTTCATTGTTGTACAGAGAAAATAAAAATAAGTGCAGACTGATAAAAAACATCCAAACCGTCAGAATCTTATCTGATTTAGATTTGCCCTTTTTGCCTAAAAGCAAAATTCCTAGAAAAAAAGCAAGTCCTGAACCAAATATGAAAATCATAGTGGCAAAGTATGTAAAATATTGTAAGTAGTATGCACCATTTATTTAATGCTTAACAATAATTTAAAACGTACTGAAATTTTCAAACAATTAGCTAATTTTCATTATACCTTGTGTCCTCAAATTCATTTTAATATCGAAGAGCCTTCCTAAAATACGATTTGATCAATATGTTTTTCTTCATGTGAACCCATAATTAGCAAATGTCATATTTCAATTTCATATCAGACGTAACTTGAACCAATGAATAAGAAAACAACCCACAACATATCCGAATTGGAGTTCATTGCCTTAATGGCTTTTTTGATGTCTAATGTCGCCTTGTCCATAGATGGCATTCTTCCCGCCTTAACCAATATTGGTCAATCGCTCAATCATACAAATAGTACAGATTTGCAGTCGATCATTACGATGATTTTTTTGGGTTTGGGGATTGGGCAACTCTTTTTTGGAACTTTATCAGATAGTCTGGGTAGAAAACCCGTTGTGTATCTAGGGGTAGCAACTTTTATGGTAGCCAGTGTTATTGCCGTAACGGCCAATAGTCTGGAAGTAATGTTGGTGGGCAGATTTTTTCAGGGCATTGGACTTTCTGCTCCGAGAAGTGTAAGTATTTCTATCATCAGAGATTTATATAGTGGAAATTATATGGCGAGAATCATGTCCTTTATTACCGTTATTTTTATTTTGGTGCCCATGCTTGCACCTATTTCAGGGCAGCTGATTTTAGAAGTTTCTAACTGGCAAACCATCTTTTATTTTCAAATGGGTTTTACTTTGCTCACTGTAATCTGGTTTGGCATAAGGCAAAAAGAAACCCTGAAGGAAATTAATAGAATAAAGCTGACTAAATACTTATTTGTAGACGGGGCAAAGGCATTTTTTAGATATAAAGAAACGGTTATCTATACTTTGATTTCAGGTTTGATGACAGGCAACTTTATGGTCTATTTAAGTTCTTCCAAACAAATATTTCAAGACCAATATGGTTTGATCAATGAGTTTGTTTACATCTTCGCAGGCTTGTCTTTTTTTCTGGGCCTGTCTACTTTCTTTAATGGTTCGTTGGTGTTAAGGTTTGGCATGAAAAAGTTAGCAACCATCGCCTTATATGTTTTCACCTTATCGGCTTTGGTTTATACCATTTTATTTATTTATTCTGAAAACCCGAACCTATATGTATTATTGTTATTTATTAGTACACAGTTTGGGTGCATAGGTTTTATCTTTGGAAATATTAGGGCCTTAGCTATGCAGCCCATTGGACATATAGCAGGGATTGGCGCTTCGTTAAATGGAGCTATTTCTACGATAATGGCCGTTCCAATCGCAATGTTAATTGGTCATTTTATAAACCAAACTGCCTTGCCTCTATTTATTGGGTTTTTAGCTTGTGGTGGTAGTTCGATTTTGCTTTTATTGCTCTTAGAAAAAATTAAAAAGCCAATTTCTGATATGGAGCTAGGTTAAAATTATTGATGTTGTTTGCTCCAAGAGGCTTAATACCTTTTTATGGTATTATTTTATTTTATTAAAATATTACCAATATGGTCAGGGTGTTGATGTGTAATGATGCAATGGGTCACTTTTTCCAGAATCTGCTTGTAATTGTCAGGAAGGTACACTGTTGGGTTTCTTCGTCGTTTAAAACGAAATAATGTAAAGGGAGGCAAAAAGCCCTTCTTTCCCAACATTGGGTCAACTAATATATTTCACCTGTTTCTATTACAAACGTTTCATTCCTTAGTCTTGGATTGCAACCACTTCATCTGTGTCGTTCCAGTTTCTTTTTTAAAATAAGTATTGAAAACTGTTTTAGAATTGAATCCGCTTTCATAGGCCAAACCAATTAAAGTGATGTGAGCATTTTTAGGATCTGCAGCGATTTGTTTAAATGCCTCAACTCGATAATGGTTAATAAATTCATTAAAGCTTTTGCCAAAGTATTGATTCAATAACCAGGAGAGTTGATTAGGATATATATCTAATAAATCTGCTATTTTTTTAAGGTAAGATTAAAATCTAAAAATGGTTCTTTGGTAGTTATTAGATCAAGGAGTTTTTTTGTAGATGCTTCGTCCGTTTTAGCATCCAAGAGTGGTTTTTTCTTTGAATTTATTTGTTGACTTATTAATGTCTGATTGTTCTCTTCTATTAATGAAGATTCTTGAGGTTCTTTCTTTGAAAAATCCTGAAAATATTTTTCACGAATTATTTTTTTCATTAATTCTCTAAAACGAGAAATCGAATAGAGTGGTTTTAGAACAGGTTCGAGATAAAGATATGGCATCATTGGTAATCGATGTCCAATCCCTTCTTCAATTAAATTTAGTGCTGCATCTTGGTTGCCCATCATCATCGTATGGCAGAGAATTAGAAAATCTACAGCACTTCCCATCGAATCCTTTTGCAGAGCTGTTTTTAGTTTTGCTATACCTTCTATTATTCCTTATCTGTCCTACAAAGTTAGGCATTAATAAACCTTGACTATTTTATATCTAATACATACTCCATCCACTTATGTCCAGACTGGATTTTATATATCTTTATAGTTGAATTTATATATCTTTATCGTTGAAGGGATATATAAAGATACACTCTATCTATTGCATTCAGATTAATCATTATAAATACCAAAAGATATGTCTACAAAATCAAGATCCACTAAGAGCGTGTGCTATGTCACAGTCAACAATTATCCAATGACCAACCTTGGGAATTATACCTTGGAGGATGGCACTCCCTTATTTGATGTCGGCATCATCTTTGGCGCGAATATTAACTATGACGATAAGACTAAGAAAGCTGTTTTAGGTTTTAACACGCAAACCCAGAACCTCTTGGATAATGCGGCCACACAGATTGTGCCTCTTCAAAAAAAAGGAATCAAGGTTTTGATGACAGTTCTTGGCAATCATTCCAAAGCAGGAATATCCAACTTTCCAGATCAGGCTTCAGCTAAAGCCTTCGCCATACAATTGAGCGATGCAGTAGCCAAATATGGATTAGACGGAATTGACTTTGATGATGAGTGGGTTAATTATGGCCAAAAAGATAAACAAACTAAACAAATAATTATACCCAAATCAAACGATTTTTCGTTCCCGTATCTCGTACAAGCTTGCCGTGAACTGATGCCGAACAAAATACTCTCATTATACTTTTATGGTCCGGCATCGGGGTATCTCACATATGGAAAAATTAATGTGGGAACTCTCTTGGATTATACATGGAACGCATCCTATAGCACCTGGAATCCACCTTCTATACCACCATTACAAAAGAGCAATATATCAGGTGCCGCCACATGTATCAACCCTGATGATACCTATACTCCGATTACCCCAAATGGGACAGCAACGAGTTTTGCCAAACAAACAATAAAAGAAGACTATGGTCTTTACCTGTATTATAATCTACCAAACAAGGATATGAGTAGCTATTTATCAGGCATTTCAAAGGAACTGTATGGTCAGTCGGTGGTTTATTCTAAACCATAGTCTTGAAACATCTCAAAAGGCACATACAAAATTTCAGACATAGATGAATAAACTGAAGGCAGAAGCAGAGCCGTTATCAAATATGGAAGTCTGTATATAATTTATGTTATCTTTTGAGTTCTCTTCCGCATGTCTTTTAGCAAATTCTAACATGCCTGATGAAATATCAATTGCATCAATAGCTTTTGCTACTTTGGCAAGTTTGGTTGTAATCGATCCTCAACCACAACCAAAGTCTAATAAGTAATTATCTTTTTCTAAAGATTAGTTAGTCTTGGATTGCAACCACTTCTTCGGAGTCGTTCCAGTTTCTTTTTTAAAATAAGTATTGAAAACTGTTTTAGAATTGAATCCGCTTTCATAGGCCAAACCAATTAAAGTGATGTGAGCATTTTTAGAATCTAGAGCAATTTGTTTAAATGTCACAACTCGATAGTGGTTAATAAAATCATTAAAGCTTTTGTCAAAGGATTGATTCAATAACCAGGACAATTGATTAGGATGTATATCTAATAAATCTGATAATTTTTTTAAGGTAAGGTTGGGATCTAAATAAGGTTCTTCGTTTGTTATTAGGTCAAGGAGTTTTTTTGAAAACGCTTCGTTTGTTGCTGCATCTAATAGCGGTTTCTTTTTCGCAATTATTGGTTCAGCTAATAATGTATGATGATTTTCTTTGTTTTCTTTTTTTAAGAAATTTAGGAAATATTTTTTGCCTATTATCTGCTCCAACAACTCTTGAAAACGAGGAATGGAATAAAGCGGTTTTAAAATTGGCTCAGAGGAAATCGAAATTATCATAGGCGACCTTTGAGTAATTCCTTGTTCAATCAGTTCAATAGCATCATCATACTTGCCCATCCAAGAGTAAGAAAGAAGTAAAAGATACAAAGCCCATCCCATCAAATCTGTTTGCATGGCTTCTTTCAATTTAGCTATCCCTTCTTCCGTTTTATCATGGTCGCCCAAAGAGATATAAACAAGAGTTGTTCCTCCCAATTTCGATAAGGTACCTAGTCCATCTTTAGGCAATTCCTGAAACATTTTCAAACTCTCTGTTAGGCGTCCCATTAATAATAAGCAACTAGCCCAAAGTATTTTTGAAAAAATAAAATTAGCGTCTAAACTAATACTTTTTTCAAAATAAGGAATTGCCTTTTCAAAGTTTTCCAGCCGGTGATATATAAGCCCTTTAAAATAATAATTCATCGAAGAAAAAGGGTCGAGTTGTATTGCTTTATCTATATAATGCAAGGCTGCTTCGGGTTTTCCCGCAGTTAAAAGAGTAGGTGTCATCGATAGGTAAGCATCCGCATAAGTAGGACGCAATTCCAGCGCTTTGTTTAAATGCTGAAAGGAAGTATCTAAATCCCAATTTTGCCAATAACTAATCCCTGCTAGACTATATTGACATTCTGGTGAATTTTCATCCAATTCAATCGCTTTATCGAGGTAAAATTTTCCTTTACCAAAAGCTTCCTGCTGTGGTAATATTCCAATCGCTCCAAGAAACATATACCCTTGATGTACACCCAGATAAGCTAAAGTGAAATTTGGTTGAACTTTAATTACATCCTGCAAAATCGAGATTCCCTTTTCAGTATCAGGCAAATTCATCTTTAGCATATGATATCTGCCTTTTAGATATCGTTTATATATTTCAACAGGAACTTCTGGAGTATCTACCAAATGGTCAGCTATACTAAAATGCCCTAAATGCTCTCGTAATTTGTCAGCAATCAATAAACTGATTTCGTCTTGGACAGCAAAAATGTCTTCCAAAGACCTATCAAAAGTTTCAGACCAAAAATGATAATCATCAATAACATTTATCAATTGAGCGGTTATTCGCATCTTGTTGCCAGACAAACGAATACTACCTTCTAGTATCGTAGAAACATTTAAGTCTTCGCCAATTTGCGAAAGGGGTATTTTTTTATTTTTAAAAAAGAAAGAAGAGGTTCGGGAGGTCACCTTTAACTCTTTTATTTTAGATAAGGCATTGATGATTTCTTCAGTCATTCCATCTGAAAAATATTCGTTGTCTTCACTTGAACTCATATTCACAAAAGGAAGAACCGCAATAGATTTCGTTAGTTCTGTTTGTTTCCCTTTGAGTTCTGAAGGCGCAGGAAATTTTATTCCTTCATTAGTTACTGAAAAAACTTCAACGGGGTTGTCAATATTTTTCAATTCAAAATGCCCTAAAGATTGTGTTGAAATTTGTTGCTGATTTTTGAGTTCACCATTTAATTTTTCTGAAAGTAAAATCGAACCTGCTACTCCTATGCTTTCAATTCGAGAAGCTAAGTTGACACCATCACCATAAATTTCTGTTCCATCAAAAACGATGTCTCCCATGTGCAATCCAATTCGTAATGGAACAGGTTCTCCTTTTTTTAAAGCCTTCTGAATGGCAATAGCACACTCCACCGCTTCTACTCCACTTTGAAAAACGCTGAGTGTTCCATCACCGAAATATTGCAATATTTCTCCATTGTACTTTTTATGATATTGTTCGAATTCTTGTCGATGATGAGCTCGCTTATCTGCTGCTAAATTTTCATCTTGTTGCATCAAAGCGGTATATCCAACAATATCGGTAAACATAATAGCAGCGAGTCGGCGAGTCTTTTGGTTTTTCATAGGGAAAAAAGCTTGTAATTTTTTTTATAAAAAAAAAGCTTTTATGCTTGATTGCTTTGCTTTTTAAAGCGACAAAAGTACGATTTTTTTGGAGTGTGTCAGGCAATGAAAACCAGCAACCAAATAATAAATATAAGATACCATAAACTCAAAAAAATCAGATCAGAATATATTTAAAAATACTTCGAAACAGATGCCTTAAGAAAACTATCCTTCCTAAAATTAGATAGCGTAAGTTCCTCGTTGTCAATATCTCCAAAAATTCTAGCTTCCAATTCCATCTTCCAACTATCCCCAAATCTTCTGGACGCTTCCATACTGAATATTGTGCTGCCCGATTTCAGATCAGTAATACCTCCAAGAAGGAGGGATGTATCATGTGTATCATTGAGTGCAATTCGACTTCCAATAAAGAGATCGTTTTGCAAGGCATTGAGAGCCAATTCATCTCTGGTGTCATATAAATACTCTGCGATAACACCAATGTCGAGTCCCTTATGGTTGATATTACTAAAAGTGTATTCTACTCCAGCAACTAGTGCAAAGAAATCCTGTACATCTGCATACCGATAAATCGATTCTAATTTCCAGAGAAAAGCGTCATGTGTTATTTGGAGATCTAAATCTGATTGAGATATAGGTGGATAAAATGCAGTTATCTCTCCAGAAATAATAGGCTATTTTTCATGGTTTAAAATTTTCTAATTAGTAAAACACCAGCCATTAAAAAAGTAAGTCCCAATAAGCGTTGAAAATTAATATGTTTAATAGGAAGGCTTAACAAACCGTAATGATCAAAAATTAAAGACACCGCCATTTGACCCGCTACGATTAGAGAAAAGGTTAAGGCGGTTCCTAATTTTGGTGCCAATATTATTACAGTGGCAACGTAAAATGCTCCCAAAATTCCTGCACTCCATACTACTGGCGAAACGGTTTTTGATTGTGCAATGGAACTAAAATCAAACTTCAAGACCAATAAGTAAATTAGTAATCCAATCGTACCTATTAAAAATGAAGTAAAAGCAGCAAAAATAGGCTGTTCTACGGATTTTCCTAACTGCACATTTAATCCTGTCTGCAATGGCAATACTGTGCCCGCTAATACAGCGAATATGATATAAATCAATTGTGATTTCATTACTTACAATTTTGATTCTTTTATAAATTGTAAGTCAATTATCAGCCTTACCATATTAGCAACAACTATACTACCAGCTTCAGTTATTGCATTCCAAATTAGATTGAAGTCTTTTCTATTGATGCTTCCTGTTAGTTCAAAACCTGCTTTGGTTTGTCCATAAGGATCTACAGCAATACCATTAAATTCTACATCTAAAGCAATTTCCTTCGTGATATCTCTGATTGTTAAGTCACCAACTAATGTGCTTCCATCAAAAGATTTTGAATTAAAAGTCATTTCTGGATATGCCTCCGCATTAAAAAAATCATCCGATTTTAAATGTCCATCTCTGTCATTATTCTTTGTGTTGATAGAATCAATTTTAGCTCTAAAATTAATCTCTGCATTTATGAAGTCTTCAGTTTCAGTTTCAACTGAAGCGTTAAAATCTTCAAAGTGACCTGTTACAGTAGAAATCATCATATGTTTTACTTTAAAGCTGATTTCAGAATGTGCTGTATCGATATTCCATTTTGTTTTTACTAGTGTGTCCATTTTTGTTAAATTTTAAGATTATTAAATAAGATTTTTTATTTAACCTGATAGCCACCGTAATACTTTACTGGAGACCATGCCGGTATTACTTCTGGCAATTCTGGGCTTAGGGGACTAAACTCTTCAGCTCCATATACTACCTTGCCTGCTACGATGGTTAGTACGGATTCTATGTCCTTGATTTTTTCTTCATCCACCTTGAAATAATCATCAGACAAAATTGTAAAGTCTGCATACATCCCAGGTTCTAATGTACCTTTCACATTCTCTTCTTTAGACACCCAGGCAGATCCCTTTGTATAGAGATAGAGTGCTTCTTCTCTTGATAATTGATTACTTGGTTCCGCTAGTTGAAATCCTCCTACGGTTTTTCCACTAACCAACCAATACAATGAAGACCAAGGATTATAACTTGCAACACGTGTTCCGTCACTTCCCGCTCCTACAGGCAATCCCATGTCCATCATTTTTCTTACAGGAGGAGCTTGTTTTGCTTTTTCAGCACCGTATCGCTCCACGAAAAATTCGCCTGCATATGCCATTCGAGCTTGGATAGCTATTCCCCCATTTAGGTTTTTTATTCTTTGTAGATCTTCCACTTTTACTGTTTCAGCATGATCAAATAGCCATCGTTGTTGTGCTAATTTTCCATTGGTTTCCTTATTGACTTCTTCAATCACATTGAGTATTTTAGTGATCGTCTCTCCATACGTAGCATGAATTCTAAATGGCCAACTATTATCGACATGTAATCTGATTACCTGTTTAATATCTTGTCTCCAAGTAGGCCTGTCTTCCAACAGTGGCTGAGGTGCTAAAAAATTTTCGAAATCACCAGCACTCCATGCTAAGAATTCACCACCACCTTCTAATTCATAACCATGGTCGAGATGAATTTCACCGTTATGTCCAACTTCATTGTTTTCCATCCATTCCTGAAACTCCTGATATTCTGCTCCTTTATTTTGTGGGAATAAATAATAAGATAACCTTATCGGCATTTGACCTTTATCCGCGAGCAATTTTGTACCCGTATAGTCTTTTGGAAATTTATGGCCACCTCCTCCGGCATCAATCCCGCTTGTAATACCAAATCGGTTTAAATCTCTATAAAAGTGTTTTGTAGAGTTGACCATCTGCTCTTCCGTCAAAGGAGGCAATGCACCAATTCGTGCATATAGTATAGATGGGTTGGGTTCTGCTAACAATACACCTGTCAATTTTCCATCTTTTCCTTTTTCAAAACTGCTTCCTTCTGGAGCTTTAGTTTTTTCATCAATTCCAAGAGTTGCTAAACCGGCCTTGTTAAGCCATGCCCGACTATAAAGGAATAAGATGTAGGTAGGTACATCTCCTGTGGCTTCATTTATTTCTTCTGGTGTAGGAAATCTATTTTCTTCAAACTGAAAAGGACTCCAACCTCCGATGACTCTGACCCATTGACCTTCTGGCGTTCTAGCAGCTTGTTCTTTAAGCATGACTAATGCTCGTTTCAATGTTTTTACACCATCCCAACGGAGTTCCGCATTATAAAACCTGCCGCCTCTAGTTAAGTGTAAATGAGAATCATTCAATCCTGGAATAATTGTTCTCCCTTTTGCATCAAAAGTTTTAGTTTGGTCTCCTTTATATTTTAATATTTCGGAAGATATTCCAGTGGCTATCACCTTGCCATCTTTTACAGCTATTGCTTCAGCAGTACTGTAGTTTTTATCCATAACGGCTACTTTGGCATTTGTTACGATTAAATCTGCTTTTTCATTAGCTTGAGTTTTATCTGGTTTTACCTTTGATTGGCAAGCCGTAAACAATAAACCGATTAATATTATTTGAAATAGTGTTTTCATTTTTTTACTTTTTAAAAGCCCTCCGCATTTTTCGGAGGGCTTTGATGTATATTCAGTTAGTTGTTATTAGTGCCCCGCACCATCTTCTTTTATCCATCCCTTCATTACGTTGAGATAATCGATTCCTAAACCATAAGCACCACCGTATCTTGTTGCCAAACCAGTAACTTCAGCGTACTTACCCGCTCTTGCCCAGTCTCTGTGTAGTTCCAAAAGATATTGCATAGATGTAAGTGGTACGGCTCCTGCTTGTATCATTCGAGCCACTGCCATATCATGTGCTTCTTTGGATACACCACCACTGGCATCAGTAATAAAGTATACTTCATAACCATCTTCCAATGCTGAAAGTGCAGGAAGAGTAACACATATCTCCGTCCAGAGACCTGCTAAAACAATCCGCTTTTTACCCGACTTTTTAACAGCTGCTACAATTCTTTTGTCTTCCCAAGAATTCATAGTAGTACGGTCAATGTACTTGGACTCGTCTCCATAATATTCTCTAATTTCCGGAAAAACAGGGCCACTAAAACTCCTTTCAGCAACTGTAGTAACGATGGTTTTCACCTCAAATAATTTTGATGTAGCGGCTACTAATCCAGTATTATTTCTCAAGGTTTGAATATCAATCGATTGAACTGATAAGGCCATTTGTCCTTCATGATCTATTAAAATAAGTGTGTGATCATCGGCATCAAGCAACTGCTTGCCTGCGAGTGAAGGATCATTGTTAGGGTTTTGAGCCATAGCTGAAAAACTGAATGCGAAAAGTGCGACGATAAATAATAAGTTCTTTTTCATTTTAATTGTATTTGAATGTTAGAAAATATGCTCCCAAGCTCAATAGTGGGCGTATGCCTTATTGAGAAAAGGAAAAAGTATTGTGATTAAAAAATTTTAATTAATTCAGCTGCATGGGGACTTCCATCAACAGTATTTCGGCGTCCTCGGAATTTGATTTAATGTCAAGAGATTCGACATCCCAAATACCCAAGCCATCTCTTTTGTTTAGTGCTTGTTCATTGATTGTCATGTCACCATTCAATACAAAGGCATAAACACCATTTGTTTTGTCTTTTAGTTGATATTGTACTGAAAAATCTTTATCCATCTTTCCGATATGAAACCATGCGTTTTGATGTATCCATACACCAGCATCATCTGGATTTGGAGAAAGAATTTGTTGTAGTTTGTTATTTCTATCCTCAATGTTCAAAGTGATTTGATCATAACGAGGAGTTCCATTGTTCTTGTTAGGGACTACCCAAATTTGAAGGAACTTGACAGTCTTGTCTTTATTTTTATTGTATTCACTGTGAGTGATTCCTTTTCCTGCACTCAATACTTGAATATCACCTGATTTAATAATCGCGGTATTACCCATACTGTCCTTATGTTCCAAATCTCCTTCCATAGGAATAGAAATGATTTCCATATTTTGATGAGCATGTGTTCCGAAGCCCATCCCTGGTGCAACAATGTCATCGTTTAATACACGTAAAACACCAAAGTGCATTCTTTCAGGATTATGATAATTTGCAAAACTGAAGCTGTGTTTTGATTGTAACCATCCATGGTTAGCACCTCCTCTTGTGTCTGCTTTATGAAGTACTTTATTCATAGTTTTATATTCTTTATTTGGTAAATGATTATAACCGAGTTTTTCATTTTTGGTATCTGGTTCAACTTTACGATCCTTTGCCAAGGCCGTTAAGCCTAATATTGCTAGAGAGCCACCTGTGATTGTTCTTTTTAAAAATTCTGTGCGTTTCATATTAGTGTCATTTGCTATTATATATGCTATTCTCGTGCCAGTCATTTAAGGTGTTGATAAACAAATAGTTATGTAGTATTGTTCAGTGTAATTACTGTCTCTTATACACATCTCCGAGCCCACGAGACAGGCAGAAA
>CAJXUU010000139.1 GCA_913061325.1 uncultured Saprospirales bacterium
GAGATTTCTGCCTGTCTCGTGGGCTCGGAGATGTGTATAAGAGACAGAGATAATAGCATATTACTATCTGCAATGTATGGTGCGGATAACGAAGATAAAACGACTACACCCGCACCTCGACAGAATGACTTCATAGAAAAAACAACTTCTACGTTAGATAAAAATGATATAGTTTTAGCCGCCAATAAAAATTATATTCAAACCGATTCTTTGTATAGAAGCACAGTCGAAAAACTAAGAAATAAAGGAATCAAAATAATTGAGTTCGATCCTTCCGAAGTTGACTTCTCCGGCTTCACCACAGTTCTTGATTATGACATGAAAGTTGACCTTCCTCATTACTTAGCTAATTATGGTGGAAGCAACTTGCCAGTAAGTTCAGTCACCCAAGTGATTGCTTACAACTTAGAAGACTCAACAATCAGAATTCCTTACGGACAAAAACTCTTTCAAGGAAGTGCTGAAAACCAAACACCAGAAAGCGAGATGAACGATATCAAACAGCGACTGGAAAATGATATGAGAAAACACTTTGACACTGTTTTTAAGCTTGATCAAGTCGATGCAATATTATCAATTAATAACTATGATGCAGCACGAGCAGCAATGGCAAAATATCCATGCCTTGCAATGCCTATGGGCTACAACAAGAACAGCGAGCCCAAATCAATGACATTTATTGGAAAGAGATTTTCGGAAGCATCTCTACTACAGCTTGGTCATTGGTTCGAACAGAATGTTTTCACTCGTTCTTCACCCAAAGGCTATTAATTATGAATTATTTTTCCTGCAGATCATACTATCTAATATATGCTTAAATCATCATCACTTCTTCGTCTTATCAGCTCAATGTCAAAGAGTGAAAAACGTAATTTTAAACTCAATACTCAAAAGTCAGGAGAAGGAGAAAAGCTTTACGTTCGTTTATTTGATCATTTAGTAAAATACGGTGAATTTGATGACCAGAGCATCATCAAGAAAATTCCAGAGATAAAAAAATCTCAATTGTCTAACTTACGAGCAACATTGAGTAAGGCATTATTGCGATCCTTACGAGATATAAATAAAGAGATCTATCCAGAAATCAAAGCTCGGGAGAGGTTTGATTTTGCTAAAGTTTTGTATGCAAAAGGTCAATACAGAGAAAGTCTAGACATGATACATATTGTAAAACGAATGGCCACAGAAATACAATTGAAACCTCTCTTATATTTAGCCATCAGCTTTGAAAAACAAATTGAAACTCAACATGTTACAAAGAGCATGTCACCTAAGGCTTATCAATTAGCAACAGAGTCGAATGTAATAATCAAGGAGCTAGTACTGACCAATGAACTGTCCAACCTCTCTTTATTATTATATGCCAGATACCTCGAAAATGGATATGTAAAGAACGAAAAAGAGTTCCAAGAGCTACATAAGTATTTCTATAGTTTATTGCCTGTCATTGAATTGGAGACACTTGATTTTTACCAGAAGTTAAATCTTTATCAATCCTATGTTTGGTTCCATCACATGGCACAAGATTTCTTAAACTACTATCGCTATGCCCAGAAATGGGTAAATCTCTTTGATGAATATCCGGCGATGCGAGGACCTGGAACCGTAGTATATATAAAAGGGATGCACAATGTTTTGAATGCTCTATTTATGGCAGGAAAAAGAAAACAATTCAGAGAGAATATTGAGAAGCTACTTCGATTTAATGAGGATGAAAATTTACGTCTTTCTGTAAACGAAAAAGGCCAACTACAACTTTTCAAATACACTCATGGTATCAACAGCATCTTCATGAGTGCTAATTACGCTTATGGAGCTGATTTTGTTCGCGACCTAGAGAACGCTATTGAAACGATGGAATATCCTTGGGACCCAAGTAGAATCATGGTATTCAATTATAAAATTGCCTGTATCTATTTTGGCAATGGAGATCTTGATCGAACTATTACGTTTCTCAATAAAGTAGAAAACACCTATCAAGCTAGGCTCAAAGTGGATATTCAATGTTTCTCCCGAGTTCTTAATTTAATAGCGCATTACGATCTAGGGAATGACATTTTGGTAAGTTACAAAATCAAGTCTGTATTTCGTTTTCTCCTAAAAATGGGGGAATTAGAGAAAGTACAAATGGAGATATTCAGGTTTGTTCGAAGAACACCTAAGATGAAAAGAGAATCTATTATCGAAGAATTCAAGAAGTTGAGAGAGAAGTTAGCAGATATAGAAAATGAACGGTTTGAGAAAAGACCATTTTTATATCTTGATATTATCTCATGGTTGGATAGTAAAATTAATAAGGTGAGCATGGTGGATGCTATAGTAGCAAGAAGAGTAACATCTCAATAATTTAACTAAACTTAATACCTACCCACCATACACTTGCGTAGCAAACACAGCAGTCTTCTTACTACTCCACTTCAATGCCGTACCTAAGTATACAAAATCTGGATTAGTAAGGTTCTTATAATGTGATGGTGATGTCTTCCAGTTTTGCCATAGTTGCTCAGCAAGTGCTTCATAGGTCGGAGCTATTATTGACTCTACCCCATTAGTAGTTCTTATTATGAATCCTTCATATTGTATATTTTCACCTGCGGTTCTGAATTCCCCACCCGCTTTAGTCACTCTATCTCGCATTGTCGGTGTTGACGTACCAGATTCATTATGATCCAGGATATCAACACGAACCATGTAATCGTTGTGTATTTTAGCTGCTTTTTTTAGGTCGTTATTGTTCTTGAATAGTGGCAAACCAAGACTTTTTCGTTCTTTGTTTATCTTTTGAAATAACCTTGCGTTAATTAGTTGATAGTCAATTTCACCAATTGTTACCGTTGAAGAAAAAACAGCATTAGACATCTTCGTTTCAGGTTGAGCATCAGCCTTATTAACCGACTTAGTTGTTTTCCTTTTTACTGGTTTAGTTGATTTATTCGTACTTGTCTTAGCACTTCCTGTTTCCTTTGATTTCGTATCTGCCCCACAGGACAATAGAGATATTAGGAAGACGAATGCTAGCGCTTTATTTTTGATATTCATTCTATACTCTGATTAAGATACAAGAACGAAAGTAAGAGAAATAGTCTTATGTCAAAATATAGATTTTGGAAGTTTCTTTTTTTAGTTACTCCTAGCCGTTTAATATCAAGGCATTAATTGATTGCAAATATCCTATGGACTTTAATTGATTGAGTATTCTCTTCCAAAACCCTTATAAAGTACACTCCATTTGGTAAATCATCGACCATTTGAGAGCTAAATAAATCATCATTCTTCAAGTTCCGCTTAACAATCAACTGACCACTAGATGATAATAGACTTATCTGGAGATCAGATTTTACATTATTGATTTCCCATTCTTGACCGAATGATTCGAAAGTGTAATTTTCTATAATGGGTATCTCAGTGTTTGATAATATTGTTTGAGAATTTATGACTTTGATCCCGCACGTACTCTGTATATATGGATATTGCTGTCCAGTCTCTGCAATCACATCAAACTCTTCGTAGTTATTATAAGCATACGACACCGCTACAAAATAGTACTCCTTCCCTGATTCTACAGCTAAATTGGTAAATAAATCAGTATTAAATGTCACAACCTGAGTGATTCCAATATTTGCCCCTTCTACTTTTCTATTTGGTACATAAGTCTTAACATCTCCAGAAAACATAGGCTCAATATTGAAAATATCTGAGATTTCGTTCTCTACATCACCTTGATATAATAATCGACTTAGATCGGTATTCTCTAATTCCATAAGGTCAAAATTCTCGCTTTTGACTTGGTAGATTTTTATGCCTTCAAAATTATATCTTGGAGGAAAAAATTTCTCGCCATTTTGAACTTTCTCAGAATAATCAAATGGCACTTCCGAAATTGACAGGCGAAATCCTAGGTTAGTTTTGTCCACATCCACGACCGGTGGTGGAGGCCCTACTTGATGATAGAATCCCCAGTGGTAAAACCTTTCTACCATCTTTTGTTTGTGCTGTAAAAATATGTTAGAGCTGCAACCACTTCCATCACCAACCTCTGTTGCATGCATGAACACTTGTAACATCTCTGTTTTAGCACCAGGCTGAAGAAGGAACGGGCCCATAGAAGATATTGAGGTAGTTTCTGGCTTAGAGTCCTCATTGCATAATGACCAACTATCAGGGTTGGATGGATCTCCGGTAAACATCATTTTAGTAATATCGCCATCCATATCGAGAATATCAGAACCATCTTTAGCTAGACCTCTGAGAGAATTATAATACTCCACTTCATGGTCGAAATCACAATTATCATTACTTTCACAATTGACAGGGACTAACGATGTCGACATTGTTCTTAGAACAAGAGTATCTGCTTCCCAACCGTTCTGAGGATGTACGAGTACTACTTCCCCATCGATAATTTCTATCTTATATGGATCGAAACCTATTCCTTGATAGTACATTCCAACTTGAGAACTAGACTGTACATCAGTGTTGCTAGGACACACATCCTCTTGATCGGAATTATAGGCATATACCATATTGCGAATGGAATCTGTACCCACATAATCGTTGTCTGGGCATCCAACCTCAAAATCTATCCAATTGCCTACATAAAAATCTCTAATATCATCGGTCGCTCTATTATCAATTTCATATTTCACAAAAATGACGTCCTCAACATTCTGCATTTTGAATGAGAATATGTAGACTCCCATTTGAATTTGAATTCCAGTGGAATTACTAGCTAAATGCGGCCCACCATTATCATTCATCACATAATATGAGATCTGAGACGGCATGGCAAATATATATTCCGAATAACCATAATAGTAATGAGTAGGAATACTTACCATAGGAAAATCTCCATCACATGGATCATAAAAATTATCATCGTTTTCATCATAAAATTCAGCGCCTCTATATCCAGAGGGTAATTCTAAATTTGGATTCCCTTTACCAGGCCAGTTTAATATTGATTCTGATATGTCTTCGCAAGAACCACCTTCATCAAACACCTTTCTTGCGGCAATAATTTCTTCCTTAGTCACACTGAATACTCGATCCCAAGCCTCACATGTCGTAGGATTAGTCTGCCCATCTTCATCCAATGGTCCCATCACCCAATCTTGATCACCAGCATTCGTAACAGCAAGTTTCAGCGATCCATTTGGGTCTACCCCTCCTGCCCATATTTGAGTTGATTTTATAAGGGGCGCATATTCTCTAGTATCCATATCTCCATCCGGCCCAATGCCGACTTTACTATTCAGCTCGTTCATGGATAACTCTCCATTTAGAATATTGAATTGGAAATTATCATGGACGAATTCATGGCCTGCAGTTATTGGTCCACAATATTGAGCACAAAGGATATTGGTAAAACATAAAAGTAAAAATGTAATAGCTCTAGTCATGATTCAGATCAATTAATAACAAGTTTATGATTTACCTAAGATAGAGAAATTGGTAAATGTTTTAACGATAGACATAACAAATGTCATGATCAGTAAATGGATTCAGCAAGAATCAGGGTTTAATGTCGTGAAAGGTATTTATAAAATTGGTATGATAAATATTGATCATGTACAATAACCCTAAAATAAAAAAACCCGTGAAAGACGAAAATCACGGGCATTACTCAATTTAATAACCAAAACTCATACTACTCTAAATGCAAATGGTATGCCAAACATGTAATTAAATGATCATATCTAAAAAAATAACAATTCCTCTACAGAAAGAATAAAGGCGATATTAAATTCTATAAAATTGATTTCGTTGGCTTTACATATTAATAAAAACATAATTTAATGTAGAATAATATTTGATCTATTTTATAAATTACTTTTTATCAGAATGTGTATTAACTTCATTAGCTGATGTATACCTCGAGTGTTTTACATAATCAAGAGCAATTAAAAGTCAATAAAAATTCTTAAATCAGCAACGGTTAAACAGAAACTATTCAAATTAAAATAATTATCGTTGAAGGTCTTAGCTAACTCATGTATTTACAAAGGTTTATAATTGACCATTAAAATCATATGCAACAAATTGAAATAAAATCACTCCCTAAACTTGTGATAAGTATAGATTGTATTATATTTGCATCGCTTTAGAAAAAGCACGTTCTTTAATATTACGCGAAAGTAGCTCAGCTGGTAGAGCACGACCTTGCCAAGGTCGGGGTCGCGGGTTCGAATCCCGTCTTTCGCTCAAAGAAATAGAGCCGGACTAGATATTAGATTCGGCTTTATTTTTATTTATTAGTAAGATATCATCTTATTAATTGGATTCTGCCCGGGTGGTGGAATTGGTAGACACGCAGGACTTAAAATCCTGTGGCTTCGCGGCCGTGCGGGTTCGATTCCCGCTCCGGGTACAAATCGAGTAAAGCGCAAATAATTGTTGATCAATTGTTTGCGCTTTTTTTATTTTTTAGAGTTCAGAGAGGTGGAACGGTTAGTATATGAAGCGTAGTGACCGAATGGGAGCTATGATTTCATATATATTGTTGGCAGTTCGTTTCGTATGCTATCGTTTATTGTAAGTCTTAATTATAAATGAAGACAATCCAAATATGAAGAATAGTTGATATCATAATTTGCGCTGACATTATAACATGTAATACCAATCCAAAACGGAAATACTTATTATAAGAGTCACAATTAAGTGAAAGGCCTACTAAAAGATTCATAAAAAACACAACGGTCAAAAGAAGAAGTAGACCGTAATCGGGTCTTGAACTGTGGAGATAGAAAACAATAGGGGAGGTCACCCCCAGCAAATTATGGATAGAGTGCATTCTCTCTATGGCTTTGCCCTTCATATCAAAAACTCCCCTAAAAATAGGTAAAACCCATTGGCCGAGAATGAATAAAAAAAGAACAAATCCACTCCAATGCCGGTACGTAGAATTGGTTTGCAACTGCGTTAAATAGTCAAATTCCAATTGTGCCAAGTATTGTAATAAATACAAGGTGAATAGTATTAGGCCGATAATGTTTTCAGTCTTTTTCATCAATAAAACTCTTTATTAGGTCTATTGATGCATGATTCAATACTGAGTCAGAAAAGGAATTCACGGTGGGTAGAAAAGCCCCTTCTCTAGGCCATTTTATTCCTATGGTTATTAAATCGCTGCTTTTAAATGTCTTTGTTTTATCTAGATAGGAAGTGTAGGTTTGATTAGCACTTTGAATATAGACATCGATCCATTTGATTAGCTCGTCTGTAGTTAGAGAGTCGCGCGGAAATGCCCAGGTTGTTGAACCCATGACATCATTGAGCTTCCAATTTTTTTTGGGAGAATTGTCATGGTCATTATGACAGTTTACGCAGGCCTTAGCAGAGGCGAAATCTGGAAACATACCTATATAGCGGTCTGTTTCTTTATCTACAAAGAACCTAGGTTGTAGATCTTCTTTTATTTCTTTGAACTTCTCGGCTTGAATACCTGTTAATAAATTCGACTTAGAAATAGGAAAGTCAGACCCTAGATATAAACTAAGAGGAACAGGGCTTTTTTCTAAAAGAGCGGATGTTGACCTCAAAAATAAAGCGGGTAAAGGACCTGCCTCAATTTGATTGTCCTCCCAATGTTCATCGAATTTTAATCCATTTTTTTTCCCTTCCCCAACTATATTTTTGGTGTAGATTGACCTATACTCATCATTGAGACCCGCGACTATCTTAAAGCCATCATAGACGGAAAAAGTATAGCGCTCTTCATTGGTCATTTCTCTAAGAGGTTCCGGCGCAGTGAAAAACAAATAAGAATTTACTGTCAAGAATGCTAAAATGATTATCAAAAAGAGTATATATTTTTTATTCATTTTCACTTGTTTTATTTACAATAGAATCGGTAATATATTTCTTTATATCACTGTAGGGATCTTCTCCACCGTTAAAATAGATTTTTAATCTTTGTAATGAAATAGTATCACTTATCTTCTTTGGAACGTCAAAAATATGATTGCCATGGTAATCGTGACATTGCAAACAAGTATTCCATTTGTTTGCATAAATTAATTGTTCATGGTTGAGACCTAAAGGGTCATTGTTGATTTTTATGTCTTGATGACAATGCTGACAATAATTACCTTGCTCGATAGTGACTCTTTTTCCATTATGTTCATTATGGCAACTAATACAATTTTCTGGTTGTATTGCTTCTCTTGCTTTAATAAATCTGGGTTCCAAAAACCTGTGAGTTGGGTGAACATCATTTGGGCGAGAGTGACAATTCAGGCATACCGTATTGTTTACCCTCAATTTGCCAAAATCTACATATTCGCCATCCGTCAAGTTTAAAAATGTCTTCGCATTATATTGCAGTTGCTGCCTTGTTGATCCGGGCGCTGATTTATGACAATCAACACATTTCAAATTTTCATGCCCTGTATTCATAGGGCCTTTTGCCAAATACGACTCGTTGGGCTCGGCAGTAAGAAATAAGAGGATGAAAAATGAAAATATAAACCCTAATATTATTAGATTATTTCTTTTGGTAATAGATTGAAGAATACTCTTATCGAAATTAACTACCACCTGATCATTCAAAGGATAGGAAGTACAAGTAAGGATCTTATCAGAATCATCTTGTTGTTTGATTGCGGAATAGACCTTCCCTAACTTAAGTACTGCTTCGCATGATAAACAATTTCCCATTTTGCATTCATGGCCAATATTAAATCCAGCGTCCAAAGTAGCGTCTAAAATATTTTGATTGGCACCAACAGTGACGATATGGGTATTCCCCTTGAATTTTATTTTTATCTGCTGAGTTTCTGTTGAAATGCCTTTAGTAAGAGGAGAGAGATCGAAGTTTTCGGACTTAATATTCGTATGGTGGACCTGGTTATCTTTTAAATGGTTAATTAAAATATCTATAATAATAGAGGGACCAGTTGTGAAGAAACAAGTGTCTTTGTAGGGAATCTGGTGTTTGTAAAAAACCTCTTCTATTTTGGATTTTGAGAGTTGTCCTACTTCTCTGGTCCATCCTTCAGTTGGTTCATCAATAGTGAATACAAAATGGCAATTATGCTGTTGGATTTCCTGTAAATGATCATAGAATATTATGCTCCTGATATCTCTGTTGGCATATACTAAATAAATATTCCCGGGAAATTTGTTAGCTATAGCATGGTTAATCATAGCCTTTACTGGGGTAATACCACTTCCACCAGTTACAAAAACAAGATTTTGATATTCTTCTAAAATATGGTCGTTAAGAATGAAGTTCCCAGATGGCGGGCTTACCTCTAAAGTATCGCCTACATTGTATTCGTCATGTAAAAGGTTTGAAACAAGACCTTTTGGCACTCTTTTTACGCAGAAGGAAATATTTTGCTCATTGATGAGAC
The DNA here is from genome assembly GCA_913061325.1 of uncultured Saprospirales bacterium. GTDB lineage: Bacteria > Bacteroidota > Bacteroidia > Chitinophagales > Saprospiraceae > CAJXUU01. The sequence goes on from CAJXUU010000139.1 coordinate 9,354, forward strand.
TGGTTATAGAATAGCGTCTACTCTGCTGCCTGCCATTGTTATCTCTTAAATGAACGGTTATGTATTGACCACATATGAATTTAAATTTACTTTTCAAGTCATCAGTAATCCGTAGAGTAAAACTATAGGAAACAGGAGTTTCTTTATGTTTCTTGATAATTTTTAGAGGAAAGGTTTTTTTAATCATATTTGAATGAATGACTGCCAACGGTAAATTGTATGAGTTGTGGCAGATTGGATACTTCATCTCTGTCAAGCCACAGTTAAGTTTGAGGGGGCAACAAATCATGAATTTAATATTTTCTCTGCCATTACTTATACAAAATGTTAGCAAACCTTTTATTGACAGACTAATCTTGCTATTCATTTACCCCAATTCCTTTACAGCCCTTGAAGCCATATCGATTGCGATTTTCATATTTGCATGCGCACCTGAGTCGGAATTGGCAATGGTGATACGGCCAAATGGTTGTCTTCCTATTTTCACAGAATCACCAGGTCCATTAACAGTGTAACCATGAGCCCACCGATTTACGGTAATACTCTCAACATCCCTATCGAAATCAAACAATTCCTTTGGCAGCATCCCCCCTAAATGCGCTCTAATTTCATCTTCATAGTCTTTGAATTGTAAACTTAACATTCTGAGTCGCGCTTCACGATATTGCTCAATGGCCGGTGCACCTTCGGTTTCTCCATATGGACAGCTTACCATTTGAATAACGCAAGGGTCATTCGGGGTCTTGGTGTATTCATAACCACCCATACTTACAGGAAAGTCCATATATACTGACTGGTGCATATTGCCAGGCGACATCGCCATGCCAATTTCCATTTCTTTTATTGCCTTCCAATTTCTTAAGCCCACAGTAGTGTAAATCAAAGGACATTTTGATTGAAGTCTCAATGCAGCTTCTTGTTTCTTTGGAAGCCCCTGAACAATATGAGGAATCATCATATTATAACATGCCATTACCACATGTTTACCCGTTACCTGATACGACTTGTTTTCGTAGATATAATCCACGAAAACCTCACTTGAGTCCATTGGGTTTCGGTTATGCTGTACATTAACAACCGTACTATTTAATCTGATACGGACAGCATTGCTGGATTTGTCTAGTTCGGCATATTTAAATTTTGCTAAAACAAGTTCTTCCGCACTATTTCCTTCTGCTACAGCAGGGACCATCTTTTTCACCAGAGCACGCGCTACGCTGGCATTGCCATCTGGAAAATGATAAATATATGGGTCTTCTTTATTGTATATTGCCTTAGGAGCAAATCCCATGGCTCCACAACTTTTTGCTGTACTTATTGACATTAAGTCTGCTCCAGTATTCCCCCAGTCTAAAGCAGAAGATCTGGCTATTTTAAGTACTCCTGGGTCATCAACCCCCAAATTGTTTTTAAGGTATTCGAAGTAGGAACGAGAGCGCATATAGTCTTCCAATTCCGCCTTCGGTACATCTATCTCATGCACGCCGCCATTTAATACTCGAAGTAATTGTTCTTTTCCTTTTTTGCTTAGAGGAGCTTGTTTTGCCGCATCCTCGTTAGATAGTTTACCACCCATTATTATCCCTTCAATATAATTTGGATGATTACAAAAAGGATGTCTAACTACTTTGTCTTCACCAAATGTTTCTTTGTTGAAGTAGGTAACAGACCCTAGATTATTCCTTTTATAGAAATCTTTGTCATAAGCCGTATTAAATCGTTCTAGTTCTATACCTAAATCTTTAAACAATGCATGTACAACTTCACTTATCTCATTTGTCTCATCGATAGATTGAGAACCACCATGACCTAAGCGAAATTCACCATCAATGGTATGTTCATTCCGCTTAGCATGACCGCCAAAATCATCATGATTATCTAGTATGAGCACCTTCTTATCTTTACCATGCTCCTGCTGAAAAAAATATGCAGCAGAAAGCCCGCTGATTCCTCCCCCTACAACTATAAGGTCGTACTCTTCTTTTAATTTGGTAGTTGTTCCCCAATCCGATTTCTTATTCCAAGCACGGCTGTGGGCGTGGGTATTAGATCCTGGGTGACTTCCCCTAAGACCAGTGAGTGCTGGTGGATAATATAATGGATTAAGTTTGCCCATTGCAGTTTCATTTATACATCCATATGGAACAAGAATAACTCCTGCAGTTGCCATTAAAGTTCCATTGATAAAGTCTCTTCTGGTAATTTTACTCTTCATTTCATAGTGCTTTTTCTTATGTTTGCTAACGTCAGTCTGTGAAAAAACTAACCTTTCTTATTTTTAAAAATATACCATCTTTTGTGAAGTGTGATATATTTGAATTGCAAAATTACAGATAAGAGCGTCTATGGTGCTTATCATACTCAAAAAGCGATTAAAGAAGGCTACGAAGGCCTTTTTGAGCACTTCTTTCCCTAGTATGGACATAACTCTCCTAAGATTATAACAGAGAAAGATGATTGAGATTTCTGTTTCTACTTTAGGTTTCGTTTTCATCAGTGTGTAGTACATACCCGTTTCACTGTTTGCTAATGCAAGCCAGATGAATAATTGTCTTTTGATTGTTCCAAAGGGATGTTCTACTATGGCTTGTCTCTTTTTATATTCTGATCGCCTTGTGGCTATCTGTTCATTATTCCTTTCTCGTAATGGTTCATATACACAACGGTCTATTGTTCTTCCTTGACCACTCTTTTGCTGACTTGGCGTTACACATTCTTTGAAGTATGGACAATTTATACACACGGGGTATTTGATATTATATCTATCAAACTGTCCTACATTCTTGCCTCCCTTCCTTCTTTTGTAGGTGGCTTGATATGATAAACGTTCATTATTTGGACATATGTATTCATTCGATTCAGCGTCATAAGAAAATCTACTCTTTCGAACATGAGCGGCCTTCTTCTTGTCTTCTCTTAATAATGGTGCTACTAGTGTGTCTAGATTTTCTTCATGGCATTTATGAATTTGCTCCCCTTTATAATACCCCTTATCCGCCAATATTGTCAGTGTTTCATCATCTTGAATATCTAATGCGTTTTTTGATTTGATTGCCATTGGACCCAGTGCATTGATATCTGTTTTGTTGGTTACTTCATAATCTACTATCAGGTTATGTTTATCATCTACCGCTGATTGTATATTATAGCCCACCTCTACCATGTTCATATTTAATGGAAGAGATCTAGCATCAGGATCGGTCGTTGATATCTGTGTCTCCCCAGAATCTTCAAGCTGTTTCTTTAGGTTTTCGTATTTCTCTTTTCTTGCCTTTACTTTTTTTAGCTTTTCATCTATCTCATCCTCTTGTTCTAGGGTTTTTAGATATTCCTCTTGGGTTGCTATGTATTCAAGATGTCGATTGATTTTATTGATATTGAAGTTATTCTTTCTAGCGTTTTGGCCTCTTATTTTTGTGCCATCAATAGCTACCGTGCTTCTACCGTAGAGTTCTAGCTTTTTGCAGAAATCCCGAAATATTTTAAATAGAGTTTTGAAAGCTTCATTGTTATCTTTTCTGAAATTGGCAATGGTCTTGTAAGATGGCTTTTGCTCATGAAGCAACCACCAGAGTTCTACATTGACCTCACATGCTTTTTGAAGATCTCTACTGCTTCTTACCTTATTTAGATATCCATAAATGTAGATTTCTAAAAGTGTTCCTACTGGAAATGATGGTCGTCCCGTTCGCTGATCTTGATTAACTTTAAAGCCTAAGTCACTTCCTAGAGCAAAATCAAGAAAACAATCTATCACTCTTACATTCGAGTCCGGAGATACCAATACTTCTAATGAGGACATTTTTAGTTGATTCCGATCAGATTTATCCAGCTGTTTCATATCTTTGGTTCTATACTTTAAGATACGTAATACATATATGTTATTCAAATATATGATATGTGAAATTTAAGTTTTTTCACAGACTGACGGTTAGTATATGAGCCGTTTTTAATGGTTTATATACAACCTAAGTTTACATTTATCTAAATTAGAGCTATTAAATAATAAGAACGGAAGTGTAGAGTAAGGCTGTTCGTTATTCTTATTTCAAATAATTTTTCAACTCATGGGTTAATTCATTCGCATAGTCTTTCCCAATGTTTAATCGAGTAACATTCAATTGAGCAAGAAGAATATTAATTGATATTCTATTAATGAGCTCCTTAATAATTGGATCATTTGAAGATTTATAAAATAATTGAGAATCGAAAGAATTTACCTCAACCATTCTTTCTGATTTTGCATATGAACTACCAAATTCATTTAATATTGAGTTGATATCAAATTCTTCAGAGAAAACATGGGAACCAAAAAATTCACGAGCGTACCTTGAGTTTTCCTTTAATACATCGGTTATTTGCAAACCGTGACTATAATAACGTTGAATATTGTTTCGAAGAGAACTATTAGATATAGTGTTTAATCTTCCAGAGAATTTGATATCTTCAAACACTATGCTATTCTGTATGTAATAGGTCCCAGGCAGGAGCCTTGAAAAGTGAAATAAAATTATGGAGTCGTTTTTTTGTGTTGGATTTTTAAAGTGATTTAGTAAATAATTACCCGATATAACTTTTTGTGAATCCACAGAAATATTAGTATTCAAATTAACCAAATCAGTTTCAATATCATTTATAATTCCTTCGATATAAAAATTTTCCAAATTATTATTTATTCTGCTTGTATTCCAATTATTTATTGCTGTCTCTTATACACATCTGACGCTGCCGACGAAGAGGATAGTGT
>CAJXUU010000140.1 GCA_913061325.1 uncultured Saprospirales bacterium
CTACACTATCCTCTTCGTCGGCAGCGTCAGATGTGTATAAGAGACAGGACCAGAGATACTAATTTGTTTTTGGCTGATTGGGTAGAGTAGGATGGTAGAGTAGGATCTTTTTTGGAATTTAAATAAATGAAATTTGTTGCGATATCTGATACGCATGATAAACATCGTGGCTTAAATTTACCTAAAGGTGATGTATTAATTCATTCTGGAGATTTTTGTCATTATGGAAGTCATGATAATTTGTATGATTTTTTGGAGTGGTATAAGGGCTCGATTATAAAGTGAAGATATTAGTTGGGGGGAATCACGATTTTTATGCAGCAGAGTATCCTGATAAATTTAGAGAAATTATACCTGAAGGCGTAATTTATTTATGTGAAAGTAGAATTACAATAAATGGAATAAATATATGGGGTTCTCCATATCATCCAGATATGGTTGGCTGGGCTTTTGGTGAAAAGAGAGGTAAAGCAATGAAAGAACATTGGAATCTTATTCCTATTGATGTTGACATATTAATAACTCATACTCCTCCATTTGGTATTCTGGATAAGTCTCGGTCTGGTAAATCAATTGGATGCGAAGAATTAAGGACGAAATTAGATGATCTTCAAATTAATTATCATTTGTTTGGCTATGTTCATGCAAGCTATGGAAGAAAAACCATTGGGGCATGTGAAACTATCAACGCGTAAAATATTAATTCAATAAAGGGATTAGTAAACGAGCCTATTGTTTTTGATTTTACAAAAAATGACTAAAAAGCCCTCCAATCATTGATCGAAGGGCTTTTACATAATAACAGATATGTTCGTCTCTTCTGTCTTATATTATTGGATAAAAAAGTGGGTGTTTCTGAATCATTTCATGAACTCAGTTTTATTTTACTTTAAATAAGGAAGTAAGTGTTTCTGATTCATTTCATGAACTCAGTTTTATCTACTTCTTTTCAGTAAGCTTTCTAGTGATTTGTTCATCACAGTAATGCTATCTGCTTGTATTTTTATCGTTGATCTGAGCGCATCTATTTCTTCATGGAATGCATTTCTCATATTCGAAGGATTAGGCATGAATGGGGATATCTTCAAATTAACCAGCCATACTTCTTGAATTTCATTAGCTTCTACTTCCATGGTTTTGTAGTAGCTGCCATTATCAGAGTTCAAATACAAGATTCCTTCTTTTCGGATTCTATTTGTTACCCTTTTAACCAACACATCTCCATTTGTGATCACTACATATACATAGTTGTCTCTTATACTAGAATAAGTATTATCAGAGGAAACAAGGGAACAGATGATCTTATCTCCACTAAAAATAGTGGGTTCCATACTGTCTCCAGTTACATCAAAACATCTATGTTCTCCATAGTTTGGTTGGTAGCCAGGAAGAGAGAAAAAATCCAATTCATCTTTAGATACTGTCTCATGGTACTGATCACAATATCCTGCGTGAGCCGCGATTGGCACATACATTATCTTATCATCCTTGACAACCTTGATTTCTATCTCTTCTTTAAACATTGGGCCATATCCAGCCATTAAATACTCACTGTTTATGTTGAATTTCTCAATCAATGTCATAGCATTTACGACGGTGACATCGCGTTTCCCTTTTAACACTTGATTCAGACTTTGCGGTGCAGTATCTAGTGCAAGGGCAAATTGGCGAGAAGAAGCAATCTTCTTCTCTTCTTTCAATCTATTGTGACAGGCAATAAATCTTTCAGTTACTTGATTCGGCATAGTAGTAGAGGTATGTGTAGTTTTCTAATATTATATCAAATGTATAAAATTATACATATAAAAATAAATAATATGTATTATTTATTAAAATAATTTATAATATGTATACATATTGTTGATAATGATAGTTCAACATATATACTATTTTCTTAATATATTTATTTTTTATATCTTAATTATTTCTATGTGTCTTTTTGATTACATAATAATGCGAAGAGGACTTTGCCTTGTTATGTTAGAGCAATACTTTACATCTTATAGGGAATGTTGTGAAGATTGAAATATGGTGTCATGATTATTGAAAAATCATTGAATAAAAGCTGTGGATCTAGGCTCAATTATTAACATATTCTCTCACAACCTCAGCAATAGGTCTTTCATTGATCATCACTTCTGTAAGAACTCCATTACCATCTTTGATATTGATAATTCCGTAAACATGAATTGAACTATCTCTTCTCATATCTCTCACATAGTACTCGCTTGGCTTCGCAATAGATTCCTCCATATAATAGCGATTATAAGGAAGGTTGATTGTTACTTTGTCATCTTGTCTACTTCGGATCTTGACTTCGATATAATCACCTGATAAATTTCGTTTGTCAGTAGTTAGATTTGAAATTTCTGCAAATCCATCTGTCTTAACTTTTACCTCTGCATAAGCTTTATATACTTCTTGTAATTCTTCATTATTGAGTCCATCAAGATCATATTCTTTTCTTTCGACTTCATATCTTAAGTCTATGTATTTGCCTCTAAACGGATCATAAGGGTCTACAGGTTGAGTTCTGAACTTATAGGCCGTGCCATTTTTGATCGTAGATTCACTGTCCCAAATCATTTTTGAAGGAACATACAACTGTGCTAAGATCATGATTGCAAATATGAGCCATATGTATTTTTTATCAATCATTAGCGCTTCGTTTTTGTTATGATAGTCTCCTTGTGGTCCATATGTTGCGAATTGAAGTTCAAGATTCTGGTATACTTTTATAACTAGCATTTTGCTGTGCCCTAGAACGCTTCTTTATTAGAATATTGTTTGTAATAAAGAATGCAACTCCAACTACAATAAATAGAATACCACGTAAAACAAAATTGAGATCGGTATCAAAAAACCTGCATATTAGTAGAGCGGTAATAATTATTAATCCATAATTCAGAATTCCCAGATGGTCTTGCTCTACACCACTTTTTATAGTTAATACAGCTATTGCTAGAATAATGAAATTAGTCAATAATTGACTTGCTCCTGGACTAAATCCACTAATTAATATCAACACAATAAATATGATAAAGATAGGCATGATAGGTGTCAATTCGTTAAAGGTTTTACTCATGATATGTTTTGCAAATAATGCAATAGCTGAGCACATAATTACTACAGCGATTATTTGAGAATATATAGTTTCAGGAATCCAGTTATTTTCATTTTCTGCTATCCATTCCCAATATCCACTAAACGTGAAAGCAAGAAGCATACATATAGTCCCAAGTGCACCAATTATCAGATATCCATTGGCTCTCAAACGCATAGAGTTGGTTTGTTCTAAATGGCCGATCATATAGAAAGAGCCAAACAATGCAAGCAGGACAGGAGCAACTACATACTCTGCGGATATCGTAGAGTAGATTGTGGCAATGATCATTGTAATAGGAATAAACCAATGATGAAATGAGGTTGCATTGCTTGCATTCCGATATTTCAATATATACAAATAGTAAGGTATTATTAGACCAATTAATAGCCAATTGACTAGTGGGTTTTCGATAGGGGAATTGTTGTCAAATGAGGCTATGGTGAAGAAAAATGTACCAGTAATGTATAACAATGAGGAAACAGATGATGTCATTAAATATACAACTGGTAATGATAATGTCATCCAGATTAGAAGGAAGCCCTGCATATCTCCTTGCAGATGATAGACCTGACTGATCAATGCAATAGCGGCTCCAATAGAAAGAATTAAAAATATCGAAGAACTTTCTCTCCAAGTCTGGCTTTCTTTTTTCTTCCATAACGTATATCCACATAATCCTTGCCCAATTAACAGAGGTATAAATGCAAAGGTGGTCTTTACAAATCTTGGTAGTTGGTCCCAATTGTGCGCTATAATTAAAATAATTCCCAAGCCAATCAAAAATGCTCCTAGCACACCAAATATGACCAGAAGTCTGTTCGATGAATTAGCTTCCTTGGAATTATAATACGCTCTTATTCGGTTTGCAGTTTCCTGAGAGATTATCTCATCTCCTACTAGTTTTTCTATATCATTAATCAAAGACATGCTATAATAATAAGGTTTTTTGATAGAAATACCAATTTTTGAGATATCGTAAAAATATATCTAGTGACGATAAAGGCAGTTGGTTGATTTTTATTCTATATTATCTTACTATAGTTTCGTAATTTCGCCACACATAAGATATAATATTATCAGTAATTACTTCCATATTATCCGACCTAAGAATTTAGCAATTGTGGCGATTTCACAATTCCTAATATATTGGGTATATATAATGCCATTGGTTGATGGGCAAGAGATTATGCTTGACGGTAGCCTTTGGTGGTTGTTTATTATTGATACTGTTTTGATTGCTGCGGCTGGTTATGTTATCAATGATATTTATGATCAAGAAAGTGATTTGCTAAATAAACCTAGAAACTCATATATTGGTGTTGGAAATCTATCCATAAAATCTGCTTGGTTCTACTATGGATCATTGGTTCTGTTGGGTCTAGGTTTAGCTTTATTTATAGCGCACACTATTGATAAGTTGCATCTTCTGCTTATCTATCCAACGGCTGTAGGATTGTTATTTCTGTATTCGAAATCTTTCAAGAAGCTTCCATTGATTGGAAATTTGGTTGTGGCTATATTTTGTGCATTTGTACCTGGTATCATACTATATGCTGAGTGGGGTGTGCTCGAAAAGGCAAGAAATACCTCACCTACTGAATACGAATTAGTTTTTGGAATGTTTTTATCCTACCTAACATTTGCTTTTCTCTCCACTTTGGTTAGGGAAATTATTAAAGATATAGAGGATATTATTGGAGATAAATCAGCGGGTTATAATACTTACACAACTGTGTATGGTAAAAAGAAGGCAAAATTGTTAGCAATAATTATAAGTCTAGTCTTGATATTAAGTTATGGACTTTGGTTTACCCCTTTTGTTGAAATTGACGCTAAAGTATTAATCACAGGGCTTATTAGTGTAATGTTTTGCTTCTCATTATTTATCCTTTATAGATTAATATATGCAAGTGCAAAAGAAGATTTCTCTGCGATTAGTAAATGGCTCAAAATATTAATGGTTGTATCACTTTTTATCTTTCTTTGCATTCCGTTTTTAACATAGAAGTGATTTAAAAACTAAGGTTAAAATGATTTGTAAGTGCTTGGTTTAAAAGATGAAGCTCCTTTTGAGAAACTTAGCATTAGCTAAGTGCCGAGGAAAAGCTGAAATATTGTGAATCAATGACTTGCAAAGGAATTAACATTATGTTCTTAAATCACTTCATAAGTACTTTTAAGAAATATGAAATCAATCCTCAAAAAAAGAAGATTAATATTAGGTTCAAAATCTCCTCGACGAAGTCAATTACTCAAAGAGCTTGATATATCGTTTGTGAAAAAAGTAGAAGATACGGACGAGTCTTTTCCTGACGATATGCCAGTGTTAGAAGTCGCTGAATTCATAGCTAGAGTCAAAGCGGAGGCCCTCAGGTCTAGAATGAAGGACAATGACATCATACTCACTGCAGATAGTGTTGTCATATGCGAAGGAATTATCTATGGCAAGCCCAAGGACGCTAATCAAGCAAAAGAATTCATAAAGATTATATCAGATAATGTCCATCAGGTAATAACGGGTGTTTGCCTTATGGATGATAAGAAAATGGTGAGCTTCTCTGAAACAGCAGAAGTAAAACTTAAACCTATCACTGAAAAAGAACTCAACTACTATGTAAAGAAGTATATGCCTATTGATAAAGCGGGGGCATATGGTATCCAAGAATGGTATGGTCACGCTAAGATTGAATGGATTAAAGGAACATACACTAATATTATGGGGCTGCCTACTGGATTAGTGTATGATGAGTTGGTGAAGTTTGTTTAAATTTCTTAGACCTAGAAATCTAGAGATTTTCCCTGTTGATCAATCGTTGAGCTGACGAAGGAAGATCGGTGAGTGGTCAATATCCTGAATTGACTTTGAATCAGGTTATAAAATGTTGAAACTTTGCATTGATTGTAATATTGAATTAACTTTCGCCTCGCCGGCTCGGCGTTCATTTCTGTCTTGAAACAGAATACTAACGAGCGTTTGCGATGCAAGCCACTCTACAACCAAAGAATTCAAGTACTTAATGGTAAAAGCAATGGCTTATGAAATAAACATGCGTTTCAAAGAAAACATTAAGGCTTGAATATTTACGAGTGTTTGCTCCGCAAGCCATCTCTAACTTAACGCAAATAATGCTTATAATTACTAAACCCCAAAAACTCACTAAAATGAGTTTGCTCCTCAACGAGTTTTTGTTTTCACAAGCCATGTCTAACAGCACTATTAGCTCAAACACTTTTGGTTTCTTGACGTATTTATAAGCACTATTCACTAAAAATCTAAATGCCAGTTTATAAGAGATCCAAAATAAGTAATAGTATTTATTATAAAAAAATACCCTAACAAAATCAAGAGATTCTATCAGGGCATTATTTTTTCAAAAGCTAAAAATATCCGCTTACGCCAATATCTCGCTTACAGGAGTATAATCTAATCCAAAAGCATCAGATACTCCTTTATAACATACTTTTCCTTCAACTACGTTAAGTCCAAGTTCCAGTTCTTTATTATCTCTACATGCTGTTTTCCATCCTTTATTTGCTAGTTGGATAGCATATGGAAGTGTAGCGTTAGTTAATGCTAGTGTAGAAGTATACGGCACAGCGCCTGGCATATTTGCTACACAATAATGAAGGATCTCATCTACTACATAAGTTGGATCTTCATGAGTTGTAGGCTTACATGTTTCGATACATCCACCTTGATCTACAGCAACATCGACGACGACTGTACCCGGTCTCATTTCTTTTAGCATCTCTTTAGTAATAAGGTGAGGTGCCTTCGCGCCTGGAATTAATACGGCTCCTACTATCAGATCGTGGGTAGGTAGTAATTCTCTGATGTTATATTCGTTTGACATGAAAGTATTCACGTTTGCCGGCATTACATCATCCAAATATCTTAGTCTAGGAAGAGAAATGTCCATCATGGTTACATCTGCGCCCATACCTGCGGCCATTTTTGCAGCATTTGTTCCAACTACGCCACCACCTAAGATCATCACTTTGGCGGGTCTTACTCCTGGAACACCTCCTAAAAGAATACCTCTTCCTCCCATTGGAGCCTCGAGATATTTTGCACCTTCTTGGATTGCCATTCTACCAGCTACTTCACTCATAGGTACCAGTAATGGCAGACTTCTGTCTCCTTTTTCTACAGTTTCGTAAGCAAGACAAACGCTGCCACTATCGATCATTGCATGCGTCAATGCTTCACCACTTGCAAAATGGAAATAAGTAAAAACCAATTGGTCTTTTTTGATCAATCCGTATTCTGAAGCAATAGGTTCTTTTACTTTCATGACCATCTCAGCAATAGCATAAGTATCTTCTATGGTTGGAAGTATACTAGCACCGGCATCGATAAATTCTTGATCAGTAAATCCACTGCCATTTCCAGCGGTAGCTTGTATATATACTACATGACCTCTTTTTACTAATTCTTTTGCACCTGCAGGTGTTAGTGCAATTCTGTTTTCATTGTTTTTTATTTCTTTTGGAACGCCTATTATCATTAGTTGTTAGTTTGATTAGGTTAAGCTTGATATTAGCATGGCGAAGGTATATTTTTTTTATGGTGAAAATAGTAGATTTAATCAAAATTTATTTCTGGTAAACACAATAGTTACAAACTATTATTTCTATTTATTTCTATTTATTTCTACATGAGAAGAAAAGAAAAATTACATATCTTTCCTACTTGCTAAATTTTTAGAATATGAAGTACATAGTATCTTTAGATCAAGGGACAACAAGCTCTCGGGCACTCATTGTTGATTCGGAAGGAACAATTATAAATAAGGCCCAAAAAGAATTCACGCAGATATATCCAAATGATGGGTGGGTGGAACATGACCCACAAGAAATATGGGGCTCTCAGATTGGTATGTTAGCAGAAGTTTTGTCTACGTCAGTCATTTCCGCTAAGGGAATAGCAGCAATCGGAATCACAAATCAAAGAGAAACGACAATAATTTGGAATAGAAAAACCGGAAAAGCTATCTATAATGCTATTGTATGGCAAGACAGAAGAACGGCAAGTTATTGTGACAAGCTAAAAGAAGATGGTCATGCTGACATGTTTCGTGCTAAGACAGGTTTAGTGTTGGATGCTTATTTTTCGGGGACAAAAGTAAAGTGGATACTAGAAAACATAGAAGGAGCCAGAGCAAAAGCGGAAGCAGGAGAATTAGCATTTGGAACAGTAGATAGTTGGCTGATTTGGAATTTGACAAAAGGAAAAAATCACTATACCGATGTTACTAATGCTTCTAGAACACTATTGTACAATATTCATAAAATGGATTGGGACGATGAAATATTAGAATTGCTAGATATTCCAAAAAGCATGCTTCCCGAAGTACTTCCATGTTCTTCGGATTTTGGAATGGCAAATATCAATGGGACTAATGTTCCAATAGGAGGAGTTGCCGGCGATCAACATGCAGCACTTTTTGGACAAATGTGTACGGAAGAGGGTATGGGAAAGTGTACTTATGGAACTGGATGCTTTGCCATGCTAAATACTGGAAATGAAGTCGTAGAAAGTAAACATAATCTATTGTCTACAATTGCATGGCAGATTGGAGATCAAGTCACATATGCGCTCGAGGGATCAGTTTTCATTGGTGGTGCTGTAATTCAATGGCTCAGAGATGGGTTGAAAATGATTGATAATGCTGAAGAAATAGAAGCATTGGCCAATACAGAATCAGACAATGGCGGTGTGTATTTTGTGCCGGCATTTGTTGGCATTGGAGCACCATATTGGGATCAATATGCGAGAGGAATGATGATCGGAATTGGACGAAATACAACCAAAGGACATATTGCCAAAGCAGCTCTAGAAGCAATCGCCTATCAAGTGAATGATCTTGTAACAGCTATGGAAAAAGACATGGGGGGTGCATTGGCCGAACTGAGAGTTGATGGTGGTGCTTCTGCGAATAATTCTATGATTCAGTTTCAATCTGATGTTCTAGGAACTAAGGTAGTAAGACCAACAGAGTTGGAAACTACAGCATTGGGAGCGGCATACTTTGCCGGATTGCAAGTTGGATATTGGAGGGATACAAATGAGATCAAATCATTTTATAAAGAAGACCGACAGTTCGAACCGAAAGGAGATGCAGACATTCTTGAAGCTCAGGTTTCTAAGTGGCATAAGGCCGTAGACAGATGTTTAGGATGGGCAAAGGAGTAGAATTAATGAAGAATGGAAACCACTGCTGACTAAAATAACTAAAATGAATTCTCCACTTCAAGTTTGTTTAAAGATTTTTCTTCCTCTTGTCTTATGGATCGGAATACTATATCTAGGGTATGGTGCTCAGAGTTTATCTCAAATAATAGAAATCCCAATAGTTTTGATCGGATCTTTAATAATTGCTAATTTTATGGAATCTCAAAAACTATATAAAGTACTTGCTGTTCTTTTTTTATTTGTATTCTTACTACGAACTTTTATGCCACAGATACCTGAATAATTAAATTGATAATTAGCGAAAGATGGGCACAATTACAATATGTTATAAATGAATAGAAAAAAACTATTAGCTGATTTAAAATCAGGAAAAGAATATGACGTACTTGTCATAGGAGGAGGAGCAACTGGACTTGGTGTAGCATTAGATGCTTTATCAAGAGGATTCAAAGTCGCACTTCTCGAAAAAGTGGATTTTGGTAAAGGAACCTCGAGTAAGGCTACCAAATTACTTCATGGAGGCGTAAGGTATTTGCAAAATGGTGATGTCGGTCTAGTTATTGAAGCATTGAGAGAAAGAGAATATGTTTTGACGCAGGCTTCGCACCTATCTCATATCCAGAAGTTTGTAATTCCTCATTATTCGCATTGGCAGGGATGGTATTATTGGGCTGGACTTAAGACATATGATTTACTATCAGGAAGTCATAGTCTAGGAATTACCCGTAAAATTTCAAAAGAAGAAACACTTGAGTTACTCCCTAATCTGAAGAAAAAAGGCCTCAAAGGTGGAATAGAATATACCGACGGTCAGTTTGATGATACTAGATTATGCATTGATTTAGTTTCTACAATCAACAAACTTGGTGGAACGGTTCTCAATTATTGTTCTCTTGATTCGTTTACATATGATGAATCTGGTAAAATTAATGGAGGTGTAGCCAAAGATGAGATGACTGGCGGTACCTTTGAAATAAAAAGCAAAAGTGTCGTCAATGCCACAGGAGTATTTGCAGAACAGACGATGGCATTAGAGTCAGTGGATACTGATATCAAGATAGTGCCGGCACGAGGTTCTCATATTGTTTTGGATCGATCATTTTTACAGTCGGAGGAAGCAATCATGATTCCTAAGACGACTGATGGTAGAGTATTATTTTTAGTGCCATGGCACAATGTAGTTATCGTTGGTACTACTGATGTTGTCTCTCCAAAACTGACTATGGAGCCCAAAGCAACGGAAAAAGAGATCAATTTCATCTTAAAAAATGCAGCTCAATATCTAGAGCGGAAACCTACTAAAAAAGATATTCTATCCACATTCGCAGGACTTAGGCCCTTAGCTGCACCAAAACGAGAAGGATTGAAATCCAAAGAAATATCAAGGAGCCACAAAGTAGTTGTATCGAAAGCTGGATTGGTTAGTGTGCTCGGAGGTAAATGGACAACCTTCCGTAAAATGGGTGAGGATGCAATTGATAAAATCATCAATAAGGGGAAATTACCGGATAAAGAGTCTAAATCTGAAGAAACAAAAATCCATAATGGGACTCCAAAACAAACTGGTGAATACATTCATACCAAACTTCCATATACTTGGAATGAATTAGAGAAATACGCAAAAGAAGAATTGGTAGAAACGGCTGAAGATCTGCTATGCAGAAGGACAAGATGTATTTTGTTACACAAGCAAGCTACTTTGGATGTTTTAGATCAAGCGATTCAATTAATTGCTAGGATAAAGGGTTATGATGAGGTATGGGAAGAAAAGCAGAGATGGAATTTTGCAGAAACAGCAAAGAGTTATTAAAGCTGTATTTTTTCCTCAACTAAATTATCAATCAATCTCTCTATTACCATCGTATTAATTCTACGTTTGATCTCGGATCTGTTTTCGAAGTAATAATCAAGTTCAGGAACGGTCATTAACGAGAAAACACTTGCTTCAATCTGACCTTTCAATTTTTGATCACTTTTCAAGAGATCTGTAACGATTGTCTTTTTACCAATTGCATCTTTTCTATCAAAGTTGATTTTAGTAATTGCCTTACTATTTTTAAATAGATAGACAATAATATCATTTTGAAACTTCAGGATTGGTCGTATTGTGTCATTCTGAAATGCTTCACTAGATGAGATTTTGTAGTTGATTTCCGTTTCTACTTTTGGTCTTATTTTGAATAAATTTTCCTCGCGATTCATAGGTGCGGTTGTTTTCATTGATAACAATTAAATATGGAATTGGTTATGTGGAGGTGTCTATTATTTTTGAGATTCTCAATCTATAAAAACATGGGAATCCCTTAGCGGATAGTATTAAAAAATATATTCACAAATAACGTAATTGTAATTCCTCTTCAGTAATTCGTAATTCAAACAGAATCATGCTATTTTCGCAGTTCCAAACGATGCAACATGATCAACAAAAAGGTAGGAATCTTAGGAGGTGGGCAACTCGGTAAAATGCTTTGCCAAGAAGCTAGTAAGTTGGGCGTGAGACTCAATATTCTAGAAAAGGATGATACTTTTCCTGCGGCTAGTGTCTGTCCTGACTTTACTTATGGAGACTTCAAAAATTATGATGACGTATTGGCTTTTGGAAGGCAGATGGACATTGTGACTGTAGAAATAGAAGCAGTAAATACAGAAGCGCTCTATCAATTAGAAAAAGAAGGAAAACAAGTATATCCGCAACCACATCTATTAGATCTGATAAAGGATAAAGGCACTCAAAAGACTTGGTACGCAAATCATAATTTACCCACATCTCCATTCGAATTGTTTGAGGATGCAAAGGCTGTCCAAGATGCTGTGACCGATGGCCGATGGTCGATTCCATTTGTTCAAAAAACAAGAAAAGATGGATACGATGGACAAGGGGTGAAAGTAGTAAGATCAGAAACGGATTTGGATAACTTGTTAGATGCTCCGTGTTTATTAGAATCATTGGCAGATATCGATAAAGAGATTGGAGTTATTGTAGCGAGAAGTGCATCTGGAGAAGTGAAAAGCTTTCCAGTGGTAGAAATGGAATTTCACCCAACGGCAAACTTGGTTGAGTTTCTATTTTCTCCATCTGACATTACAAAAGAGCAAAAAGAAGAAGCAAAAAGAATTGCCGAATCGATAGCTACTAAAATGGAAATCGTCGGTCTATTGGCAGTGGAGTTATTTCTCAATAAGGACGGCAGCATTTGGATCAATGAAGTTGCACCACGACCTCACAATAGTGGACACCAAACTATTGAAGGGAACGTTACTTCACAGTATGGGCAACACCTCAGAGCAATCATGGATCTTCCGTTGGGAGATACAGCGGAGAGAGGTGCATCTGTCATGGTGAATATATTAGGAGAAGATAATTACAAAGGTCCCGTTCATTATGAAGGACTATCAGAATGCCTTAGGATCTCTGGAGCAAACATACATTTATATGGGAAGGCAGATACTAAACCATTCCGTAAGATGGGACATGCTACTATAGTAGATACTGATCTTCAAAGTGCAATCAAAAAAGCAAAACAATTAAAATCGACCCTCAAAGTCATCACTAAATAAAATGAACTATGTCTAATCCAAGAGTAAGCATCATAATGGGATCCGATTCTGATCTACCGGTAATGAAACCCGCTGCTGAGTTTCTAGATAGTATAGGGATCGACTACGAGCTAACCATAGTATCTGCTCACCGAACGCCAGACCGGATGATTGAGTTTGCCCAGAATGCTCATAAGAGGGGAGTACAAGTCATAGTTGCAGGTGCAGGAGGAGCGGCACATCTTCCAGGTATGGTCGCATCGATTACGCCACTTCCAGTTATCGGTGTGCCAGTAAAGAGCTCAAACAGTATTGATGGTTGGGATTCTATATTATCTATTCTGCAGATGCCATCAGGAATACCTGTTGCTACTGTTGCGCTCAATGGGGGGAAGAATGCTGGGATATTGGCAGCTACTATTCTGGGTAGTGCAGATGAGGAGGTACGTTCTAAAATTGTAGCTTATAAGAAAAGTCTTACTGATGCGGTGATGGCAAAAGTGGATAAGGTGAAAGATATGGGGTATAAGGGATTTTAGGCTTTGATTTGCAAATGACAAAAAAGTGATGAGTTAAATTACAAAATGCAATGCATAATTAGATTTTATAGATAAAACCATACTCCTCTAAGAATTCGTCATTCTTATTTCTATTTCAATTCGATCAAATATACACCTGATTAAGTTATTAAATAAACATAGAAATGGAGTCACGTCAGCATGACAATTATAATCTAACTTTGATGTTAAAAGTCTATGTTTTTATTATAATAAAACTTGGTCGTCAAGCTCAGTTAACAATATATGATTTGCTACGTTTAGACAGTTCTTTAACTCAAAAGATAAATTTTTATGAAATATTCTTGTTCTATAGAAATCAATGCTCCAATAGATAAAGTCATTCGTTTATGGGAGAATGAAGAGCACTTTAAAGAATGGCAGGAAGGTTTTGAAAGTATAGAACATTTGGAAGGGACACCGCATACAAAAGGTGCAAAATCTAGAATAGTACTGAATCAAAAAGTAAGAATTGAATTGTTAGAAACAATAATTTCTATTGACTTGCCAAATGAGAAAATAGCATTGTATGAGCATATCCATATGACAAATACGCAAGCATCTCGATTCGAATCATTAGCAAATGGAAATACACTTTATATTTCTGAAGTTGAATACACAAAGTCTGTCTCTTATACACATCTCCGAGCCCACGAGACAGGCAGAAATCTCG
>CAJXUU010000141.1 GCA_913061325.1 uncultured Saprospirales bacterium
GAAATATCAATTGTTACACTGAGTAATAATCGTGAGTATTTTTAACGAAGGATCGAAAGGAAAAAACTAAATAATAACCGACAATTTCAAACGTAAATGGTATAAGTATCAGGAACAAAATAAAAAAGGATCAGCTTGTTTTGAAACTGATCCTGTAGGTATTTTCTTAATTATATTATAAGTTATAATTAGGCTCTAAGTTTTCTGGGTGATCAGTGTACCAATTTTTGATATAATTGATTACCTCGTCTGGATCATCAGACATAGGAATAAGATCCATATCCTTAGCACTAATAGTACTATGGCTTTCTAACATAGTATTTTGAATCCATTCTCTCATACCACCCCAAAATTCTGTACCCATAAGAATAACAGGCACTGGTGTAATCTTTTTTGTTTGCATCAATGTCAAAACTTCAAATAATTCATCTAGTGTACCAAATCCACCTGGCATTACTATGAAAGCTTGTGCATACTTCACAAACATTACCTTTCTCACGAAAAAGTACCTATGGTTTAATACCTTATCTGGGTCAATGTAAGCATTATGTGACTGCTCGAATGGTAGATCTATATTCAAACCAATAGAAGTTCCTCCGTTTTCGAATGCTCCTTTATTTGCTGCTTCCATGATTCCTGGTCCTCCACCTGTGATCACACCAAATCCTTCTTCTGTTAATCGGGCAGCCATTTCTGTTGCCAATTCATAATATTTTTCTCCTGGCTTAGTTCGTGCAGATCCGAATATCGAGATACTTGGTATGATGTTATTCATTGTCTCAAATCCATCGACGAATTCCGCAATTACTTTGAACATCGTCCAACTGTTTTCACCCTTTATCTTTGTCCACTTTTTCATGTTTTTAGCGAACTTCTCTCTTTTATCTTCCATTTTTGTTTTCTTATTCTTAATAATTCAATAATGACTCGATAGCCACTTTTACTTTATTGGCAGATGGAATCATTGTCTTTTCCAGCGTCTCATTAAGCGGAACAGCTGGCATGTTTTCAGCTCCAACCACCGTCACTGGTGCATCAAGGTGACGGAAACATTCTTGCTGAACTCTAGAGGCTATACTTTGAGCAAATCCATTATGAACAGGCTCTTCCGTAACGACCAGAATACGACCGTATTCTTTTGACTTTTCAAAGATTAATTCTTCATCCAAAGGATACAATGTACGTAAATCTAAAATACCTACATTGTCTTCTAAATTCATAGCAGCATTGTATGCCCAATGAACGCCCATTCCATAAGCGATCACTAAAACGTTGTTACCATTCGTTTTGTTTGGTTTAGAAGATTCAATTATCATATTCCCCTTTCCAAAAGGTAAAATATAGTCTTTGTCAGGCATAATAGTCTTAGCCATATCGGTTCCTTTAACTTTCGACCAATATAGACCTTTGTGCTCCAGCATAACAACTGGATTTGGGTCATAATATGCGGCTTTCATCAGTCCTTTCATGTCAGCACCATTACTAGGATATGCTATTTTGATACCTCGAATATTAGTAAGGACAGATTCTACACTACTTGAGTGATATGGCCCTCCACTTCCGTATGCTCCTATAGGTACTCTTAGTATCATGCTCACCGGGAATTTACCATTTGACAAATAGCAACTTCTACTTACTTCACTAAATAACTGATTTAGACCTGGCCATATATAATCTGCAAACTGAACTTCCACTATTGGTCTTAAACCTGCGGCTGACATACCAACAGTACTACCAACTATAAATGCTTCTTGGATAGGCGTATTGAACACTCTTTCATCTCCAAAACTCTGGGCTAGGGTGGCAGCTTCTCTAAAGACACCACCTAGTCTTGCTCCAACGTCTTGACCATATAGTAGACACTCTGGATGATCTTCCATCAATTCTTTTACAGCAAAGAGTGCACAATCGACCATTACTTTCTCTTCTCCGTTTTTAGGCTTTCTGATTCCTTTTTCTTCAGTGACGGGGGTAGGGGCGAAGTCATTGGTAAACAGATCTTCAGGCTGAGGATCATCTGCTTTTAATGCTTTCTTGTAAGCTTTGTTGACTATTTTAAGCGCTAGTTTTTCTATCGTTTCTCTTTCATCAAGAGATACTTTATAATCGGAAAGCGTTTTCTGTAATTTTGGATAAGGATCTCTAGTTGCATGTTCTTCGAGATCATCTCTGTACCATTCTTTTCTTACACCAGATGTATGGTGATTGAGCAATGGTACTTTAGCATGCACTAAAAATGGTCTTCTATCTTGCCTACATTTTTCTATGACCTCATTCATGATTTCATAACATGTTAAGAAATCACTTCCATCTATTGATATGGCTTCTATACCAGGAAATCCTTGAGCATATTCTGCGGCATTCATTGCTCTTGTCTCAGCTGCATTTGCAGATATGTCCCAGTCATTATCTTGTACTAGATAGATAATCGGAAATTGTTTAAGTGCTGCCATCTGAAGTGCTTCACTAATCTCTCCTTCCGTCATAGCTGCATCCCCAATCGAGCAAATTACGATTGGATTTTTATCGTATTGATTGACAGAAATACCTGTTTTTTCTTTGTATTGGATTCCCATTGCTATTCCTGTGGCGGGTATAGTCTGCATACCTGTTGCTGAGGATTGATGAGGGATAGTTGGTTTATCTTTATCTTTTAGACTTGGGTGACAGTAATACGTTCTTCCACCAGAAAATGGATCGTCTTTTTTAGCTAGTATCTGAAGCATAAGATCATATGGCGTGCAGCCAATAGACAATAACATGGCATCATCTCTATAATAAGGTGCTACGAAATCTTGAGGAGTAAGTTGCATACCTGCTGCGATCTGTATTGCCTCATGTCCCCGACTTGTAGCATGTACGTATTTTGAAACTGTTTTCATGTTTGCCTCGTACAATTCTGCCATAGACTTGGCTGTATGCATGATGCTGTAAGCTTTCTTTAGTATATCAATATTAATGCTTGTTTCGGCGTTTGTCATTTGGTACAAAAGATTAGGTCGGTAAAGATACGAATGATTGTTCGTAAAGAAAATCAAATGTTAGGTATGTTATAATTGATATATTACTTAAAGACTTTCTTAAATTTTTAAGTATGGGCACCACTTCCATTCCTTTTCATTATTTTGCGGATTATAGATTCAAGGAAAAAATAGTACAATTTGAAAATAGCAATTTTCAGTTTTTTATTAATAATTCAATCTGGGTTTGCATCTGGGCAAGGATATTTTGAATCCACACCAGATATAGAAGAAGCATATCGTCTAGTGTCTACCCTTAGATTTACTGAAGGAAAACAAAAAATAGAGGCAATAAAGCTGAATGATCCAAACAACAAACTAGTCTATCTTGTAGAAAATTATATTGACTTTTTTACAATATTTATAAATGAAGAAGAGAATGAGTACGAACGACTAGCAGATAATAAAGATCACAGACTCGAACAGATCAAGTTAGGTGATAAAGAAAGTCCATACTATTTATTTTCTATGGCGGAAATTCATCTTCAATGGGCAACAGCCAGACTAAAGTTTGGAGAACGTACTACACCAGCTAGAGAAGTATTGAAGGCATACAAGTTTTTGGAGAAAAACAATGATAAGTTTCCAGATTTTATAGCAAATAAGAAGAGTTTGAGTATCATCCATGCATTGAGCGAAAGCTTGCCAGGATGGGTTAGAACATTAATGGGAATCAAAGGTTCAATTGAATTAGGAACAGATGAAATTGATGAAGTAGTAAAATATTCAGTTCATAATAATTTCCTTTTCAAAGAAGAGTCTTATGCTATATATGCCTACATTTTATTTTTTCAGAACAATAAGAAGAAAGAAGCATATGAACTATTGATAAATGCAAATCTGGATCATTCGAAGAGTCCTCTTATTTGTTTTCTGAAAGCAAATATTGCACATAAAAATGGATACAACGAAGAGGCTAAAAGAATATTAGAAGAACGACCAAGTGGAGAGATTTATATGCCATTTCCATATTTGGATTTTATGTATGGAAGGTATAAATTGTATTCTTTGGATGAAGATGCAAGTGGTTATATTCTGAATTTCATCAATGAATTTGAGGGGCGTCATTTTGTGAAAGAAGCATATCAAAAACTTGCGTGGTACGAACTTGCGCTCAATGAAGATATATCTGCCTACAAGAAGTATATGAAACTCTGTCAAGACAAGGGATTCAAATTGGTAGACGAAGATAAACAGGCACTCAAAGAAAGTGAAAATAAAAAAATACCGAATGCCACCTTATTAAAAGCAAGGCTTTTATTCGATGGAGGATACTACTCAAAAGCCTATGGTTTGTTGGTGAAGAAATCATATTTGTTTATTGAACCAGGTGATGATCAGTTAGAATTCAATTATCGGATGGGAAGAATAAGTCATGAATTACAGAATTATCCCGATGCCATTGAATTCTACTCCATTACAATTAATACAGGAAGGAAGTCGAAGTCATTTATGGCCTGTAATTCTGCACTTCAGATTGGACTCATTCTAGAAGAACAAAAAAAACATAAACAAGCTATACGGTTTTATAATCAGTGCTTAGATATTTCTCCAGATGAATACGAAAGTAGTTTGCATCAAAAAGCAAAATCAGGCATTGAAAGAGTAGAACATTATATAAATTAGTTATTGATCGGCTTCCAAAGGAAACGATCAAGATCGGCTTTCGCAGGCCAAAAGCATTGATCGGCTTTCGAAGAAAACGATCAACAACAACCGAACAGCACTGATCGGCTTCCAAAGGAAACGATCAAAACTGGCAAACCCCAAAAATAATTAAAATAAAATCTGAATTATGAAGTATAAAAACATCTATGTTGCCGCTAGCAGTCAACATGTAGGGAAGACTACCTCTACACTAGGGTTAGTATCAGGCTTTATGAAAAAAGGCCTGAAAGTAGGATACTGTAAACCAGTAGGACAGAAGTTTCTAGATATCAATAACCTCATAGTTGATAAGGATACTGTATTGTTTGCAGATTTAATTCATTTTGACTTGATTCCTGAATATCATAGTCCTGTTATTTTAGGCCCAGGAGCTACAGAAAAGTATCTTGATAATCCTGATCAGTACGACCTTGATGCAATAATAAAGGAGGCGAAGAGATACATGACCAATAATAATGATATCACAGTATATGAAGGTACAGGCCACCCTGGAGTAGGTAGCGTTGCAGGTCTGTCAAATGCGAGAGTGGCAAAGTTGCTTGATGCTGGAGTAGTCATGGTTGTTGAAGGTGGAATCGGTAGTACCATAGATATGCTTAATATGTGTACGGCTATATTCAGAGAAAATGGTGTGCCGATCATTGGAGTAATTCTTAATAAGGTGCGAGCAGAAAAACTCGAAAAGGTGAAAGAATATGTAAGTAAATGGTTAGTCCGTAATAACCTTCCGTTATTAGGTGTGATCCCATATGATCAAACACTCGCATATCCTCTCATAAGAAGTATAGCGAAGTCCGTAGATGGTACGATCATATACAATGCAGATTCTGATAATAATAAAGTAGCTGGTATTCTATCTGGATCACTTATAGATCTGGCTAAGTTGCAAAAGATGCCAGACCAACTTCTAGTAGTTTCAACCAAGGCATTAAATGGTGTGATTAAAAAAATAGAAAACCTAGAAAACATCAATAACATTAAAGAGACATCTCTTTGTGGAATAGTAGCTACGGGCGAAGGCAATATAGACAGTAGTACACTAAAATATATCGAAAAAAATAATTTGCCATTGATCAGAACTCATTTGGACACTTACGGCTGTGTTGTCAAAATCAGTAAAATAGAGGTGAAAATTAACCGTAAGACTCCATGGAAAATAAAGAAGGCTATTCAGTTAATAGAAGATCATGTTGATTTAGATAGTATAATGGAGAAGGTGTGAGACTTTTAAGGTTTCAATTAACCCCTCATCGCTACCACTGGATCCAACTTACTTGCTTGAATAGCGGGTATGATCCCACTAATAATTCCCACAATAACAGAAGCGGATACACCAAAAACAACATTGTACATTGATAAATACATCTCAAATGGTATTAGGGAAGATATTATTTTTAGAATTGTGACAACTAAAACTAGGCCTATTAATCCACCAATTAGGCAAAGGATAATAGACTCTATAAGAAACTCTAGAAGTATAATAAATCGCTGAGCTCCAAGAGCTTTCTTGATACCTATAATGTTGGTTCGTTCCTTAACAGAGACAAACATTATGTTTGCTACGCTAAACATGCCTACTAGCAAAGCAAAGAATCCAATCAAAAGGCCAACAATGTTAAGTACTCCAAATACAGAATCTAATACACCTGATAAAGCAGAAAGCTCATTTAACGCAAAATTCTTTTCTTCTTTTGGCTTTAATCTTCGAGACGCTCGGAGTATACTTGTGATTTCACCTTTTAATTCCTGGACATCTACACCTTCTTTAGCTTTTATATTTAGCATTCTTCCTATTCGGCTATTCTCATTGGTATTGACAAATCGTTTAATGTTAGGGAATGAAACCCAGAGCACTTCATCAAAATTTAGGAAATTAAATGGATTGTCACCTTCTGATTTCAGTACACCTATCACTTGATATTTTTGACCAAAAAGCTTTACATATTTGCCAATTGGGTCAATAGTGTTAAACAATGCTTGGGCAGTTTGGAATCCTAAAACCAATTTGTTAGCTCCTGTAATGTACTCTTGTTGAGTAAGGTATCTTCCCCTTTCTATCTCTAGATTTTGAAGTTGCTGGTAATCATAGGTAGATCCCATGATGAAGGTATTGGAAACAGAACTAGATTTATATTTTATTGTTTTACCTCCAGTGAAAACTGTGAAAGCAGATTTATATGACAATTTTGACTTTTCTGATATTGCTTCATAATCCTTATAACTCGCATCTGGCCTCTTGGCGTATTTCCAGTAATTTTGGTTTGGATCCTCTCCCCATGGCATTTTATCTACATAAAGTACATCACTACCCAACTCATTGAATCCTGATTTTATAGACTGCTCTAATGAATCTACTGCTGATTTCACAGCGATTATACAGAAGATTCCTATAGTGATACCTAATAAAGATAAGAAGGTCCGTAGCTTATTTCCAATCAAAGATTGAAGCGCTTGGACCATTGATTCATATATAATTTTAAAAAATACTTTCATTGTAGAACTAACTTAGCACAATTTACTTTGTAATATGGACATACATACAATCTTTCGATCAATGAATGATATTCATCGTTCAATGTATAATCAGATATAGTAATTTTATTAGAATTGGAGTCTATTCAATCTTGAAATTAGTTTGATTTATACAAAATAAACGGCATGATTGTAGATAAGTATTCAAGGTATTTTAGTAATGGTATACCTATATAGTGTATTTGTTGGTGAAATTATTATTTTTGCAGCCTTTTAAAAGAGAATATTAAAATATGAGAACTAAACTTTCGCAATTTAATTTTGAACTACCTGAAGAATTGGTAGCAAAGTATCCTTCTGAGCAAAGAGATGAATCTAGATTAATGGTTGTCCATAAAGAGTCTGGAAAGATAGAGCACAAGCAATTCAAAGATATATTAGATTATTTTGATGAGGATGATGCTTTCATTTTTAACAATACCAAAGTATTTCCTGCCAGAATGTACGGTCAGAAAGAAAAGACTGGCGCTAAGATCGAAGTATTCTTACTTAGAGAATTGAACTCTGATGCTAGGCTTTGGGATGTATTGGTGGATCCAGCAAGAAAAATTAGAGTTGGAAACAAACTATATTTCTCACACAAAGACAATCCAGATGAGAATATTTTAGTAGCTGAGGTAGTAGATAATACAACTAGTAGAGGAAGGACAATTAGGTTCTTTTACGATGGTGACGATACAGAATTCAGAGAGGTTCTTAAGAAGTTGGGTAATACCCCTCTACCAAAATACATTGACAGAGAGCCTGAAGCGCTTGATGCTGAAAGGTATCAAACTGTATACGCCAAAGAACTTGGTGCTGTAGCTGCTCCAACAGCGGGGCTCCATTTTAGTAAAGAATTAATGAAGAGGTTGGAGATCAAAGGGATAAACTTTGCAGATGTAACACTTCACGTAGGACTAGGTACTTTTAGATCTATTGATGTAGAAGATTTGTCAAAACATAAAATGGACGCTGAGTATTTTAAAATACAACAACCAGCAGTAGAAGTAGTGAACAAAGCGAAAGCTGCGCACAGAAGAGTGTGTGGAGTGGGTACGACATCGATGAGAACAGTGGAATCTGCTGTTTCAGCGACTAGAAATCTTAAATCAGCAGAAGGTTGGACTAACTTGTTTGTTTATCCTCCATTCGAATTTAATATTGCAAATGCTATGATAACTAACTTTCACTTGCCAAAATCTAGTCTGGTTATTATGACTTGTGCTTTTGGAGGAAGAGACTTAATTATGGATGCATATCAAGAAGCAATCAAAGAAAAGTATAAATTTTTTAGTTACGGTGATGCAATGTTGATTATTTAATCTGCCTCATTATCAATGAGTTGGAATTATTTTTTCACTTATTTGAGAAACTAATACTAACAAATCAAAAAGAAAATTAGATTTGTGGGAATTTTGATCGGACTTCTAGACTTAATAAGTTCGGTATTTTGTTTCAACAACGAAACAAAAATTGAAAGATTATAAATATTTAAAGAATGTATTGGACACTAGAATTAGCACACAAACTTGAAGACGCTCCGTGGCCTGCATCACGAGATGAACTTATTGATTATGCAGTAAGATCAGGTGCACCTCTAGAAGTTATAGAAAACTTACAGGTACTTGAAGATGAAGGAGAGATATATGAAACTATGGAAGATATCTGGCCTGACTATCCTCGAAAGGATGACTTCTTGTTTAATGAGGATGAATACTAGCATTAGTGCCTTAATTATAAAGAATAAGAGAAATCTCATCAACTTTGCTGGTTGGTGAGATTTTTTTATTCCTAGCCAGTGGTCATCTGTTTTTACATTTGATTATCTTGGGTCTTATATTAACAGACAATGTAATAAATTAAGTTTATAGCAAATGACTATAGCAATTGACGGATACTCTTCTTGTGGTAAAAGCACATTGGCAAAAGCTCTTGCCAAACAGCTTTCTTATGTCTATGTGGACTCAGGGGCAATGTATCGTGCTGTGACCTATTATTTCTTGAAACATGATGTTGCACTTCACAATGAAACTGAAGTAGCTGAGGCATTAAGAAAAATCAAAATAGACTTTGTATATATTGATGGACAGAACACCTGTATTCTAAATAGTGAAAACGTTGAGGTAGAGATCCGGTCTATGCGAATTTCAAATAATGTAAGTGAAGTCGCAGCTATAGGCGCTGTAAGAGAGCAATTGGTCAGCCTTCAGAGGAGAATCGCTTCATCTAAGTCTATCGTGATGGACGGAAGAGATATAGGGACTGTAGTGTTTCCTGAAGCGGATATAAAGTTTTTTATTACAGCGGAACAAGACGTAAGAACCAAAAGAAGATACCAAGAATTGATAGCTGCTGGCAAGGAAGTAACCATCCGTGAAGTAGAACAAAATTTGGAGCATAGAGATCATATAGACACTACTAGAGAAATATCCCCTCTAAGGAAGGCGGAAGATGCAATAGAAATAGACAATACCTACCTCTCAAGAGAAGAACAGCTCATGTTAGCTATTAAATATATCGAAGAACTTAATTAATAAGCACAATGGGAACATTAGCAATAACCATTCTGGCATCACTATTTTCTGTGGTAAATCCACTAGGAGCTATACCAGTATTCCTTACGTTGACAGCTTCAGAAACGAAAGCGGAAAGAAACCACACTTCATTAATGACAAGTGTTTACTTTGTCATTATTTTGATGAGTTTCTT
The DNA here is from genome assembly GCA_913061325.1 of uncultured Saprospirales bacterium. Lineage (GTDB taxonomy): Bacteria > Bacteroidota > Bacteroidia > Chitinophagales > Saprospiraceae > CAJXUU01. The sequence goes on from CAJXUU010000141.1 coordinate 9,912, forward strand.
TTGGGGTGGTACATATATATTAAGTTTTTTTGGTGTTAGTATTTTTGCCTTAAGAATCGCTGGAGGAATAGTAATCATGATGTCTGGTTTTTCACTATTGAATGGTAACACCACCAAAAAGAGAATTGGAGAAAAGGTTAGAGCTGAAGCGATCAAAAAAGAAGATGTATCATTTACACCTATGGCAATGCCTATGTTATCTGGGCCGGGATCTATTTCTTTATTAATTGGTTTCTTTTCGGAATATCAAGAATTATCGAATAGGTTTGTAATTGCTGCAGTAATAGTATTTACTGGTATTCTTATTTATTTTATACTCAGATCTTCGCCACTATTGTTTAAGATTCTTGGAGAGTCTGGGCTCAAAGCTGTAGCACGTATTATGGGGTTTATTGTATTGGCTATCGGTGTAGAGTATATCATTTCTGGTATAGTAGGATTAGTGGACAATCTAACTGGAAATGGATTGATGGGTTGATTTAATGTCAATGTTTATTTTGATAAATAGTCTTTAGAACACTTTTTGACTGTTTCATTTTTCCAATATTCTTATTAGTTGAAAATTCCTAAAGTTTGTGTATGCTCGCCTAAAGTTTTTTTAAATCTATCCATAAAGAAACATATCATTTCAAATAATCCCCCTTTGGAGGGGGCTAGGGGGTGGAACATTCCTTATTTTATCCATAACACTTCTCCTGGTTTCTTATATTATAAATAAGCTGGCCATTGGTTAGGGAATGAAATTCCTTTGACTAAAAATGAACTTAACGGGTTTAGATTATAGAATTCCAATTGATATTAAAGTCCTAAAAATATTTAATAACGAGGTGTAATAGAGATAGTTTGAATAGCAAAACCTAACTGCCAAAGCAAACGTTTGTATAAAAATAAATCAGGCCACCAGAAATACTTCCAGTGGCCATCGAAAGAGATTTTGTCATTTTTGTTTAAGAATGTCTTCTACAACTATATGACGACTGATGTTAATGCTTGTGGTGCTGCGGACAGAATATCTGCACTCGCTTCATCACTATATTTTTTAAAATTTTCAATAAATAATTCAGCTAGATGATTTGCTTTATCATTAAAAGCATCTGTATCAGCCCAAGTATTTATTGGGTTTAATAATCTTGACGGTACACCATTACATGATGTCGGTATCATTAGATTAAATATGTTTGTTTGATTGTACTCGATATTGTCTAACGCTCCATTTAAAATCGCTGTGATAATGGATCTTGTATATTTCAATTCCATTCTATGTCCCTGAGGAAAAGCACCTTCTGTCCATCCTGTATTGATTAACCAACAATTTGATTCGTATTTGTCTAGTCTCTCACCGAGCATGTCAGCATACTTAGTTGGGTGCAATGGTAAGAATGGAGCTCCAAAACAAGCACTAAACGTAGCTTGAGGCTCAGATATACCATCTTCAGTACCTGCAACCTTCGCTGTATATCCTGATATGAAATGATACATAGCCTGTGCTTTTGTCAACTTACTAACTGGAGGTAATATTCCAAAAGCATCACAAGTCAAAAAGAAAACATTCTTTGGGTTTCCACCTCTGCTTTCTGGTTGTGCATTTTGTATGTGATGGATAGGGTAGGACACTCTTGTGTTTTGAGTTATGCTATCACATGTGAAATCAGGAACGTTAGTTTCATTAACGAATCCGATATTTTCTAGGATTGCTCCAGGCTTTATAGCCTTAAAAATCTCTGGTTCCTTTTCTGCGCTTAGATCTATACACTTAGCGTAACATCCACCTTCGAAGTTGAATACGCCATCATTTGCCCAGCCATGTTCATCATCCCCTATCAGAGCGCGATTTGGATCAGTAGAAAGTGTGGTTTTTCCAGTTCCTGATAAACCAAAGAATATCGCAGTATCATCGTTTTTGCCGATGTTTGCCGAACAGTGCATGGATAACACATTATTCTCTGCTGGAAGGATATAATTCAAGACAGAAAAAATACCTTTTTTGATTTCCCCTGTGTATCCAGTTCCACCAATTATAATAGTCTTCTCAGTAAAATTGATAATTGAGAAATTATGAGATCGAGTGCCATCTACCTCTGGATTAGCCGTAAAACCTGGGGCACACAATATATGCCAGTCGGCAGTAAATTCATTAAGTTGTGCTTTAGTTAATCTTAAAAACATATTATGCACAAACTGCGCACTCCATGGTTTTTCGGCAACAAGTCTTACATTTAATTTGTAATCATTGTTTGAGCATGCCTGCCCATCTTTTACATATATTACTTTCTGAGAAAGATAAGACTTTATCTTCTTTTTTAGGTTTTCGTAATTTGATTGATCAATTGCCTTATTGATATTATTCCAATCAACAGAATTAGCCGTGATTTTGTCCTTTACAATATATCTATCTTTGGGAGATCGACCTGTAAATCGACCAGTTGAAATGCTAAGAGCGCCTTTGTCAGTAATAATCCCTTCATTTTGAACAACAGAAGCCTCAATGAGATCATCAGCCGAAAGATTAAAATGGATTTTACTTGCATTGATTCCTAAATAATTTAGGCTATTTTGAGGCGTGTTATCCGGTTGATTGTCAGTCATCGATGGAATTATATTTGTTTAATAATTACTTTGTAAGACAATGCAAAATTCAGAATGTAAACCGATAAAACCAAAGATTCAAAGGCGTTTAGATGTGGCTTTTTTTACACTAAGTATAGTGTTCATATTACATTAAGTCCATATGTGTTAAGTTTGATAGATGGATTCAATTAATAAATGTAACAGAGATAATAAACAAATACCCTCCAGCTTTTTTGTCTCGTCAAATATGTTGGTACAATGCTATTTGAGTCTGAGTCATACCATTATCTAAACATGTCTGTATTTGGTATCTTTGTTCAAGCGTTAATTGTCCAATTCTTTTTTAAGTTTCGCAACCCAAAAATAGAAAGGCTTTTTTCGCCGTCCCATCTTCCTTCTTTTCACCTAGGCTAAAAGAAGGAAGATGGGCCCTTTTCTCATGAAACAGCAGAGCTGTTGCATTTATTAGTTGAATTCAATATATCTTAATTCTACCAATTCGTAAATACCACCAATACATTATGTAACTTGCTTTTATAGGACAAGCTACATTCATGTATTAATTCGGATTTTATTCAGTATATAGTAAGAAGATTTTTCGCGATACCTGGCTACAAGTTAATTTCACCAATTAAATCTTTTGATACATGTCGTATTTAGTTGCACCCATTAAAGTAAGTGCTCTTTGGCAGTCAGAAGATAGAGCAGTCATCGGTGCAGAGATGGACTTCGAATCCTTACCTTATTTCGATAAGAAACTAGGACTGGATATGAACCCAGACAAGCCATTTTTGGCAGAGTCTATTACCCCCAAGCCCTTCGAAGACTGTAATTTTCTACTAAAAAAAGGAATCCACCTGAACTGGGACTTACCCAATTTTTTGAAAACCACCAAAATCGGATCTCATCAGCCAACTGATCTTCCCCCTGTTCCTACAAGATGGCTGATCAGCAGGTACGATGACGAAAAACTTCAAAAACAATGGGTCGTTGAAAGTGATGCTGTATTGAAAGATCTCAAGGGAGTAAAAATGGCTGATATGACTCAAACCAGTGTTGAGGTAGATATCCATAGTGGTACCAGGCCATATTCTTATATGGGACGCGTGGAAGAATTAGAAAAATGGAAAAGCAGGAATGGGAAGTCTGGTGATTCCTATACCGATTGGAAAGAAACGCATAATGAAAAACCACTCACAGCAATGGGGTGGGGATCACCTTCCTTTGATACGTTCTATCCAAATTGTCGTGGAGTTTTTGGCTTTCATGATCCGGAAATACAGAATATAGAGGATGCTAAAGACCTCAAGTATGAGATCCTTGGATGGTACGGAGATTCGACCGATGATTATTGGAAATACTACAGGGATTTAAAAAACCAGGAAAACTCAGATCTGCCTGAAATTCAGGAACGCCTGAAAAAGGCAAGCCACCTTACCCAAGATGAAAAGATAATATTTGCTTCAGACGCAATTGAAAAACTAGTCAAAGATGATTTAGAAATCAAACTGTCTCTTATACACATCTCCGAGCC
>CAJXUU010000142.1 GCA_913061325.1 uncultured Saprospirales bacterium
GAGATTTCTGCCTGTCTCGTGGGCTCGGAGATGTGTATAAGAGACAGCTCTTAAAACCGTTCTATTATGCCAGCAAACATTATTACCACCGACGACCTTCGGGAATTTAAAATAGAATTACTCGATGACATTAAGAATCTTCTATCTAAACAAGCAACTGGAAAACTTAAGAAATATCTAAAATCTTCTGAAGTAATGGATTTGCTTCAAGTCAGTCCAGGGACATTACAGAATCTTCGTATCAATGGTACATTGCCATACACAAAGGTTGGTGGCATAATATATTATGATGCAGAAGAAATTCAAAACGTGATGACAGCAAACCGTGTTCAACACGGTCTAAATTCTTAAATGATGAACTATATAAAGCTACTTAATGCGGCTTTTGAAAAGTTCTATTTTGATGACCGCCTGAATCCTACCCATATAAGTTTGTATATGGCACTGTTCCAAGAATGGAACAGTTGTCGTTTTATGGACGAATTCTACGTAAACCGAAGAGAATTGATGCGCGTAGCTAAAATTGGTTCAAAATCCACATATCACAGGTGCATAACCGATTTAGATTCGTGGTTCTATCTTTCCTATTTCCCTTCCAACAATCCATACAAAGGCAGCAAAATTAAGATGGCCATTATTGGGACAAGTGATGAACCAGTTGTGGGACAATACAATCCCATTTTAGAACAGCTTGCAGAGCAGTACCATCCCAGAAGTGTACCGCTTGAGGGACACAACCATCCCAAAAATGGACAGGTCGTGTACCAACACCGTCCCATAGGTGGACAAGTATTGGTATCTAATACAAACAATAACAAACAAGAAAACAATATAAAACAACCAAAGGACAGGCAGTCCGTTATTTTATTTTTTGAAGATAAAGGTTTTGATGCTGATGAAGGAAAAAAATTCTTTGAGCATTACTACGAAAGGGAATGGCAAACGAGTGACGGAAAAGAAATTAGAGATTGGCGTGCTGTTGCTATCAAATGGATGGATAGAACCGAAATATTCGACGACAAAAATATTTCAAACAAAAAAGAAGCGTCCCAAAAACAGGACAACTTGCGAACCACTAAAAACAAAGATTATGGACAACCCCTCTAAAATTATTGAAGGCGGCGTGGAATATTCGCTAGGAAAGTTTGATGGAAAAAGTGTGCTATACGATTTCCCAAGAATACTGATTTATCTAAATGCCAAAGGCAAACTTCTGTTTGGTAAAAAATTTAAAATCTATGATGAGGACAAGGAAATACTGTTGAAGCTCTGCTCCTACTTCATTATGGATAAAGAAAACTGCGAAACTTATGGAATTGATATCGACAAAGGCATTTTGCTTTCTGGACCAGTGGGCTGTGGAAAAACCTCTTTGATGAAATTGCTACGCCATATAGTGCCTATGCAGCGGCCCTATGAAATGATTCCTTGCCGGAATGTAACCTTCAGTTTTAACCATCTTGGTTTTAAAACAGTCGAGGAATATGGTAATAACAAATTCTACTGCTTCGACGATTTAGGCATAGAACCTGCTGGTCGATTTTACGGTAAGGATTTAAATGTAATGGGCGAAGTGCTGCTTTCTCGCTACGAACTTTACTTGGATAGTAAACACAAAATTAAAACACACGCGACTACAAACCTAAATGCGGAAGAATTGGAAGAACGCTATGGTAATCGTGTTCGAAGCAGAATGCGTGAGCTGTTTAATTTGATTGCTTTTGATAAAGGGGCTGGGGATAAGCGTAAGTAAAGATCTATCACTCAGAAATTATTTTATCAGGATTATACGTTTTCATATCTAAACTATTTTTTGAATTCATTACATTTGTTAAAAACATAATTGGCAGCAGCAGAAAAAATAAAGGCACTATTACAAAGTTTTGGCGATGAAGACGATACCCGTTTTTACACCACTGCAATGCAGATTGCAGCTGCTGAAGCCAAAAAAGGGCACACAAAACTTGCTGAAGAACTGAAGCATTTGATTGAGAAAATCAAGACCAAAAGAAAGGTAGGTTCAGTTTCAAAGACAAGAATTCTTCCTGTTAATGAAGCCCAAAAAGAATTAAAAGATTTACTTGAAGTTTTTCGACCTCACATCAAAACCAAAGATATGGTTTTGACAAAAGATGTATCTGAGGCTATTAGGCGTATTTTATCTGAACAAAGAAAATTCGACCAACTCTTACAGCACAATTTACAACCAAGACGTAAATTGATGCTTGTGGGTCCACCTGGTTGTGGAAAGACTATGACGGCTAAGGCTCTTGCAGGCGATTTGGAAATCCCATTATTTATTATCCGCTTGGATGGTCTGATTAGTCGCTATATGGGTGAATCTATCGCTAAACTCAAATTGATTTTCGACTCAATGTACCAGCATAGGGCGGTATATCTTTTTGATGAATTTGATTCCATAGGTTCTAATCGTAGTTATGGTAACGACGTCGGGGAAATTAAAAGAGTCTTGAACAGCTTCTTGATGAATATTGAGAAAGACGAATCTAATAGCCTGTTGATAGCTGCAACCAATATTCCAGAAGCTCTGGACAAAGCCTTATTCAGACGCTTTGATGACATTATACAATACCCTTTACCAGGCGATAAAGAAATTGCTGAACTTATTAAAGTTCAGCTTAAAGGATATTCAATCGCTAAAGGCAAAACAATAAATGCGTTGGCAAAAGAAGCAGTTGGATTGAGCTTTGCCGATATTTCCAATGCTTGTAAAGATGCTATTAAGGAAATGATTGTGAACAATTCCGATAAAGTATCATCAGCTACACTTCATAAATTTATTCAAAACAAAAAGACCCAGTTTTAAATCGTAGATGCCTAGAAACTTAGAACACATAATTCTTTCTGGGTATGTATCTACCGAGTCTTACACAAGCCCCAATACAGGGCGTGACCGAGTTCAACCTACTGGAAGAAATAGAAACGTCCACGGCAATGCTCTTCGCAATCAGCTTCAAATGGCAGAAGTGGCATTTCGGGAAAATAATGATACAGATTTCGTGTATCTCGAATTTATTTCTGAAAAAGACTGCCTTCTGGCTTTTGATAGTTTTGAGGATGGTCGAAGTGGCGACCACCGTTTTGTATCATCTAAACTGGAAAAAATTATTGTTGATGGCCAAGAATATGAAAGATACAGGGCTTGCGTGTTCCTTAACACAAATGGAATTTCAAAATTCCTAAGAAAGATTGAGGCATATCTAGACCCAGATAAAGATAGTGACTCAGGTAATCCTAGGAATACCAAATTACTCAACAATATCGCTGAGATACAGCAAGCTACACTAGCCAGTTTTTGGCAAGAGGATGAAATTGAATTTCCGCACTTGGATGAAGAAGTCTGGTGGGAAGTCTGGCTACGTCGCGAAGATACTCAGAACGATGCCCACGAGGATCACGATGTAATGAATATGCTTACGGATAGCGTCATCTTTGTAGCTGAACGAAGGTTACTCTTTCCAGAACACATTGTGCGTTTGGTAAAATGTACAGCTAGGGAATTATCGACTACTATTTTGTACACCGATAAATTGGCAGAGTTAAGAAAGCCTAAAGAGGCTGCAGATTTTTTTACAGGTCTTAACAGTGATGATGCTAATGATTGGATAGAAGACCTGAAAAACCGAACAATTAATAGAACTACAGATGATTCCGTAATTATCTGCATAATGGACACTGGGGTCAATCGTGGACACCCTCTCTTGCAAGACTTTTTACCAGAAGGAAATATGGATTCGGTAAATCCTGAATGGGGAAATGCTGATACCGATAGACACGGGCACGGAACACCAATGGCCGGAACAGCTTTGTATGGTGACCTTTCAGATTTACTACAAGATACTTCAAACATTGAAATCTTTCATCGTCTTGAATCCATAAAATTAATTCATCCAAACAACCCTCATCAACCTGAATTATATGGTGCTGTAACTGAAGAAGCAGTTGCTAGGGCAATCATCTTAAATTCAGAAAATAAACGGATTCTAACTATGGCTGTTACTGCCAAGGATGGGCGAGACAAGGGGAAGCCTTCTTCTTGGTCAAGTTCGGTAGATAAAATAACATTTGGGGAATCGGGAACGTCAAATGATAAATCGCTATTCTGTATATGTAGTGGAAATACTGAAATATTCAACCCTAATGAATATCCCCAAAGAAATTTTGAAGAATCCATTCACGATCCAGCCCAAGCCTTTAACGCTTTAACCGTGGGCTCATTTACCCAAAAGACCATTATAGACCAAGCCCAATTTAGAGGGGCAACCCCACTTGTTCCAACTGGTGGAATGTCGCCGAGCAACAGCACTTCCGTGATGTGGGAAAACAGTTGGGCTTTGAAACCTGAATTGGTTATGGAAGGTGGCAATTATGGGATTCATAACGGTGGACTCATAGACCCAGATTCATTAAGACTACTTTCGGTTGGGAAAAACTTTAGAACCGAACCATTGCATAGCTTTGGTGATACAAGTGGTGCAACTGCACTGGCATCTAGATATGCTGCAATGTTAACCTCGCAATATCCAACACTATGGTCTGAAACTATTAAAGGGCTTTTGGTACATTCAGCAGACTGGACAAATGAGATGCTTGGCAATAGAACTATTCAAGAGTTAAATAATGCAGAACAGCGAGATTTATTACGAACTTTTGGATATGGCGTACCTGACTTTCAGAAAGCGGTTCGAAGCGCCAATAACTCACTAACGCTTATTGCACAAGAATCTTTAAGGCCTTTTATACTCGATGGAAATACCGTTAAAACCAATGATATGCATTTGCATAATTTGCCGTGGCCAGTAGAAGTCTTAACAGGTTTATTTGATAGTGAAGTAACTCTTACCGCCACGCTGTGTTATTTTATAGAACCTAATCCGGGAAACAAACAATATAGCAAATCATACTACTATCAATCCCACGGTTTGAGGTTTAAAATGATCGATTCTGGTGAATCTGTTGAGCATTTTCGTGAAAGAGTAAACAGAGAAGCGAGATTGGAAGACCAAGGTGGTATGTATTCTGGTGAAAGTTGGATTATCGGTAATAAAGTTCGAGACAAAGGTTCAATCCATAAAGATATTTGGAAAGGAACCGCTGCCGACCTTGCCACTAGAAACATCATCGCTGTTTTTCCGGTTAATGGATGGTGGCGAACACGAAAAAAACTATTACGGTATAACAACGATGTACGATACAGTTTAATTCTATCAATAGAATCCCCAGATAATACAGTTGATCTTTACACGCCTATTCTCAATCAAATTGATATTTTGATATAGGCAACTATAGACTTAAATATTTCTAAGGTGACTTGCTTTAAGTTTTTTAATATTTTCTGATACAGCTTTTTCATAACCTCATTTTTTAATTATTAACCCACTTAAAATAGCCAGCGCAATAGCAAGCACATTTTCTTTCTGTGTAAAATGTTGGGCTTCATCGAGATTAGATAAGAACCCCAATTCAACCAACACGGAAGGTAGATGCCCAACTGTCTCACGCAACACCTGAAAATTAGAAAACTTCACACCCCTAGTTTCAAATCCCAATTCCTTACTAAATGCAGCTTGCAATTGAAAAGCCAACCAAGTGGCATCCTTTGAATATTGTGAAGTGGTGTTTGCCACATACACTTCAATTCCTCTAGCTTTCGGATTATCAGAATGGTTGCAATGTAAGGACACAAACAAACCGGCTTTAAGGGATTTGGCCAACTTTGTTCTATCCGATAACGAAATAAGTGTATCGACGTACCTGGTCAAATAAATGTCCAAAGGTTTATCCAATTCATCATTCAACTTTAAAATGGCATTTGCAATATCCATTACAACATTCTTTTCTTGGATGCCATTTACACCTATTGCACCGGAATCTTTTCCACCGTGTCCAACGTCAATTACAATTCGTTTTTGAGTACTCGTTTCCTGTCCAAAAACGATGCATATTTTCAAAAGCAAAATGACAAAACTGACGTTTTTGAGCACTTTTTTCATTTTCAATTTTCGGGTTATCAACAACTTCCCTTCAAAAATCCATTGGATTTGATGCCAAATAATAGCAACGGAATTCAAACAAAACCAAATAATATTTTATTCACAAATATTTGATTTTCAGTTATTTATATTCAAATATATGTAAATTTCCCATAACGAAAACAACACAAAAATTTAAACTGTTACGTTATGAAAAAATCACTCTATTTAGCATCCTTTCTTTCGCTCTTATCCACTTCGCTTTTTGCTCAAATTGGTGGCATTGAAGATTCGGTCGATGATGTTTCTAACACCATCCGAACTATTTTTCCAATCATATTAGGGGTCATTTTCCTCATTGGGTTCCTGTTTAACGCAGGACATTTCTTTGGCGAAAATGCTGACCTTAAAAAAGGGATTACCAGAGTACTTGTATTTGTTTTGATTGCAGGCGCGGTAGTCGGCATCTTCACTTACCTCATAGGAATTGTTGTGTAATTGAAACGGTTCGAGGTCTATAAAAACATCAGGAAACGGGCGGTTATTTTTGGGCTGCCCATTTCCCTGTTTGCCTTAATGATGGTTTCCATTCTTGCATCGCTGTTAATCATCATTTTTTCTTTCAGCTTCGGGATAATTATAGGCGTACTGGTTTTTAACGCTGCGCTTTATGTGGCATTGACAAGAATTACCTACAACCCGCAGCTATTTCAAACTGCCAACGCATTCCCTAAAATCATCAGCAACAAAAGAAATTCAGGTTTTAAATATGAACAAGATTAACCTTTCTAAATATCAACCCATTGCAGATATTCAGGACAATATCGTGTTTGCCAATAATGGCAATGTGGTTTTGTGCTATGAAGGTAACCTACCGGAAATCTATTCTTTATCTGAAAAGGATTTTGAAGATATGCACGGTACTTGGTTTCAGGCTTTGAAGTCCCTACCTATTGGGACTGTTGTTCATAAACAGGATATCTATCTGAAGAAATCCTATACTTCAGAACAGCTTCCTAATACAACCTTTCTGGAAAAAGCCACACACAAGCATTTCAAAGGTCGAGGACACATAGAACATAAATGCTATCTGTTCTTCATACTGACCAAGAACAAGGCACTTAATAATTCAAAATATGTCAACCCGTTCCGGAAGGTTTCTAAGGGAATTGTGCAAGAACTGGATGACAACGTTAAGAGCTTTATCGGTTCTGTTAGTGATTCTATTTCCTTCATAAACAATAGCCGAAAAATGGAATTTATTTCGCTTAAAGCGGAAGAGATTCAGCAACTCACGAATGGCTATTTCAACGGCTTCAACGAAGGTTTTGACACGGACATCATATTAGAAAAGAAAAGCGTCAACATCGGCGAAAACCATTTTGATGCCCTGGCCATCAATAGCGAACTGTGCTTTGGCGAAAGTGTACAGAGTAGCAAGACCAATGAGAAATTCACTTCTGACGATTTTGTGTTTCATCAAGGGTTTATTGATGGTTTGGGGCTTACGCTTAACGAAAATCATATCGTCAATCAGATTCTTTATCTCGACGACAAACAAAAGTGGCGCAAATTGCTGGATAAGAAAATTGAAGAACTGAACAAAAGTTCAAATTTTGGCTCGCAGAACAAAGTGGTGCTTGGTAAAATTCAGCATATCCTTGACCAAATCAATGCCGATGATAATGCCAGAATCATTCGTGGTCATCTCAATATTGTGTATTGGTCTAAAGATGCCAAGGAGCTCGATAAGATAACCTCAAAAATAAAGACCGAGTTCAAGGAACTGGATATCATCCCATACTATCCACGAGGCGAGGAACGGAAGAATTATATCCTGAACAGTTACTGCTGCTTTTCATCCAATTTCTCAAACAATGATTTATACGTAACGGATTTAAAACACGCCCTTTGCCTGTTCATCAACAATACAAATTACAAGTCCGATGCAACTGGAATCATTTTTAATGACCGTGAGCATAACATCCCCGTTTTAAAGGATGTCTGGGATGAGCGTAAAAAACGCATCAAAGCACGGAACTTTGCCATTTTCGCACCCACAGGCGAAGGCAAATCCTTTTTGGCCAATAATATTCTGCGCCAGTATTTTGAAAGCGGTGTTCGCTTGGTCATTATCGATTTGGGTGGTTCTTACACCAAATTCGCTAAGCTCTATCCTGAAAAATATACGGTGCTTCGCTATGAAAGCGGAAAAAATCTCGGAATTAACCCATTCTATATAAGTAATGCAAAAGACCTTACCCCAGAACGTTTGGAAGACTTATCAGTTTTTCTATTTGAGCTGTTCGCTTCGGATTTGAAAGTAACCAAAGCACAATCGGTTTCGGTCAAAAAGATATTGCGCTACTATTACAATAGCACTTCAGAAAACCACTCTTTAGATGGTTTCTACAGCTTTATAGAAAGGAATCAGAAAGACCTTCTGGACACCTTGAAAATCCATCCCGACTACTTCAATGTCACGAGCTTCTTGCACGTAATGTCAGAGTATGTCGGCGATGGTCTATATAGTTTTCTATTTGAAGTGAGCGAAGACCAGACCTATAAAATTGAGGACAAAAGATTGATTGTTTTTGAACTTGACGAAGTCAAGGACAATAAGGAAATCCTGTCCGTAATGCTGAAACTCATCAAATCTGCCATCCAAAGAACGATTTGGAAAAACAGGGCAGAAAAAGGCATCATCCTATTCGATGAGTTTGCCAAACAACTGAAGTTTGACAATGTACTGGAAAGTGTGGAATTCTACTATCAAGCTATACGTAAACAGAATGGTGCCATCGGTATCATCCTGCAATCTATCAATCAGTTGCCAAATAATTCCACTTCGGCAAGTATTCTTGAAAATACGCAGGTCATCTATAGTCTGAACAACGAGAAGGGCTATGACGAATTGGTCAAAAGGCTCAACCTTTCAAGCCACGACTTGAACCAATTAAAGTCTATCAAAAACAATCTTTCCGGACCACGGAAGTACACTGAAATGTTCATCAAAATTGGTAGAGAAAGTAACATTTTCAGGCTAGAAGTTCCTAAAGAAGTGTATGCAGCTTACTTGACCGACGGAAAGGAAAACGAAGAAATAATGAAGCTTTACGAAGAGCATCAAGATATGGAAAAAGCAATAATTCAATACACATCTAAAACATAATATTATGAAGACAAAAATCAGAATTTTAGTAATGGCAATAGCCTTAATATTTTTAATGACTGGTCGTACTTCCGCCCAAGGAATGCCAGTTTACGACAATACCAACTTTATCAGTCTGGTAAAATCTCTTGTAGAATCTGCAAAGCAAACATCGCAGCTTATAAAGTCCGTTCAGTTCTTGAAAGATGCCAAAGAAAGCATAGAGAAGGTATCAAGTGTAGTACAGCAACTTAGAGCGGTTCAAGAAATTGCCCAAAATAATCAGCGCCTCATCAATGTAATGCAAAATGATTTACAGGACATCCTGAATTCGCCTTATATAAAACCTGAAGAGGTTACACGGGTTACAGAATCATTTAATGCCATAGTCCAAAACTCTTTGGATACCCTTGATTTTATTGACGAAATCCTATCAAGTGATTACCTGAAAATGAGCGACGCCGAACGAGCAGAAGTACTCAAAAAGAAAGAACAGGAATCCAAAGAAATGGTTTCCAACATCATTACAAAAACCAAACGCTATCGAGATATTATTTCTTTTAGAAAAATGCAGGATAAAATCAATAATCGCGAAACGGAATACTAACAATGACCGCAACCATCATTTTAGGAATTGGATTGGAATATATCGATACGGTGTTCCAGACCATACAGAGCAGCAGTTTCTCGCAATACACCATTGCCGGAATGAAAACGCTTGCTGTGCTCTTCTTTTTGGTCAACATCCTTAAAAAATACAATGAAGGGATTGCGGACAAAGAGGGTTACACTTGGGGATTGAGTCCAGGCGAATTGGCTAAAAATTTTGCTATTGTTCTTTTAGTCATCTTTTCTACACAAGTACTTGGTTTCTTCGATAGTATTTTGGTTTCTATAGAAGCACAATATCGTGGTACAGCACCAGCTTTATTGCCCTTGCAGATGCAAGATATTCCCATTGAAGAAGACATAAATCTTATAGATGCTGCAAAAAATGCAATGACCCTGCTTTATGAAGCATTGGTAACACCTCTTTATGGGTTCAAGATACTTGCCTTCATTATCGGAATCATTCTTTGGATTTTAGACCTGTTTATATATCCGCTGTTTTTGGCAGAGCGTTTCTTTCTTTTAGGAATTATGCAGGCTTTTTTTCCTTTGGTCATTAGTCTCGCTGTTTTTGAAAAATTCCGTTCACTGGCATATACATTTTTTAAGTTGTATGCTGCGGTATATATGTTGGTGCCTGCCTTCTTTTTGGTCAATATATTTATAAATGCGCTTTACACCGAAATCAACACCAATTTCTGGGTAAATCTTTTTGGGACAGATGTTGGCCAGGGATTTTTTGCACCAGTGGTGCAGCTTGGCTCGGTAGGCTTTATTGTATTCCTGAAGTTTAAACTTTACAAGCGGGCCACATCATTTACACTCAGATTGTTTACTAGCTAATTCACCTCACAATGAAAACACCATACAAGAATATTTATAACGTCCTAAAATTGAATCGGTTTATAGTACTTGCAGTAATAATCTGTGCATTCTTATCAAGTACAATTTCACTTTGGATGGCCTTTACCACCAATAAAAACGCGCTCAATAGTGCTTTTGCCATCAATACAGATGGTAGCATTATCCCGTTGAAACTCGTTACCCAAAAAGAAAATTTCAGGGTAGAAGCTTTGGCACATTTGGATTTGTTTCACAGATATTTCTACAACATCGATGCAAGCAATTATGAAAAGAACTTGGAAAAGGCTCTTTGGTTGGGCAATAGTTCTGTGGACAATCTGTACCGTCAGAAAAAAGCGGATGGTGTCTATAATCGCTTGCTACAATATTCTCTCGTTCAGAAAGTGTTAAGTATTGATTCTCAAATCGAGGAACAAAACGGAACATATATTTTTAGAACCGTTACGATTTTTGAAATCAACAGAGGAACTATAATAGACACCTACGAACTTGTTTCAACAGGAAATCTAATTCCAGTTGACCGAAACTTTCCAAACAACCCTCACGGACTTTTAATAACCGAATATTTTGAAAACACTCTTAAAAAACTAAATGATGAAAGTTGAAAAGAATAAAATAGTATTTGCAGCTGTATTGGCTGTAATTTTCATATTCCTTATTTCCTATTCCGTAATGGTGATGGGCGATGATGAAAGTGAAAATGAAAATCTTGAACAAACCTTAGTTCCTGATTTAGAGGAAAACCAAAAAGAGTATGACTCAAAATTGGATGCTATCAATGACCTAAAAGAAGTGCGCGAAAATAATGCACCTAGCATCTATGATGAAAAGCTGATTGATTCCCTAGGCTTTTATGACCCAGACTTACAAGAGCGTGAAAAAGCGCGTATCGTGGATAGTATTTACGATGCTGGTAAGATTAAATATTCTGAAAAGAAATATCAAAATTTGGGTCAAAAGAAAATTGCTCAAAATGAAACTGTAGAAATTGACTCTACCGAAATCAAAAGAGAACAGAAAATTGAAGCAAAAGAATTGGGCCTTGAACATCAACTGTTCTTTGCAGCTTCTCCTAAACCGAATGAAGTTTCGATTATAGGTAATACAGATGAAACCATTTATGTCGTAGTAGATGGCGACCAAGTTGTCAAGGCGAATACCAGGTTACAGATGCGTCTTACACAAGCTGCAATAATAAACGGTAAACTGATGCCTAAAAACACACAAATTTTTGGTTTCATCAGCTTTCAGCCCAATCGCGCATTAATCGAAATTGAAAACATAAATCATCATCCCACTAAACTCAAAGCGTTCGATATGCTTGATGGTAGCGAAGGTATCTACGTACAAAACAATTTTCGAGCGGAAGCCACCACTGAAGTTTTGGATGATGTTATTGGCGACATCAACATCCCGACTGTTCCGCAAGTTGGTGGCATCACAAAAGTACTGAGACGCAGTAACAGAAACGTGAAAGTGACTGTACTGAACAATTACAGGCTAATCCTAAAACCTAAGTTATGAAAACAACAATTTTAATAATCACTTTATCAATTTCTGCTTTTACAAAAGCTCAAACCTATAAAGCACTAGACACTATTTATGCAAATGATACCAAAAACGTTGCACTGTTTTTCCCAGAACCCATAAGACAAGGCATAACTGGTTCGGATAATTTTGTGTTTACCTACAATCGAGAAAAAGAACAGTATTTTGGACTGCTTCAGGCAAAACCTGGAAAAGAAAGTAATCTACTGGTAGTCAATAAAAATGGTTCAATTTTTTCGTATATTGTAAGGTATAAAAAACAGCTATCTAAGCTCAACTATTTTATCCCATTATCAAGTAGTATTGGTAATGAAAAACCAATTGTAACCGATTCTATTCAGGCTGAAACTTTTGAAAAAAGAATCGATAACAGAACGTACTATTATCAAAAATTCTGCTCTTTTCTTCTTAATAGGCATCAGCGTATTGGTCGGATTAAAAAACGAAATGAAGGAATTGTTTTGAGTGTTGAGAATATTGTTTTTGATAAAGAAGAACTATACTTCGTTATTCAGATTGAAAATAAATCTACTTTGGATTACGATTTGAATTTCTTGAACCTTTCAATCGAGACTCGACAAAAAGGGAAAAAGAAGTCTTTACAACGTCTGTATCAAGAACCTATTTACAAACACAATTTGCCTTCTAAAATCGCAGAAAACAAAACTATACGATTCGTCTATGTGTTGCCCAAATTTTCATTATCCAATGACCGTAGGGCAATTTTGGAACTGAATGAGAAAGATGGCGAACGCAATATTGAACTTAAGATATCACACAGCTATATCAATAACCCAAATTAATAATATTATGAAAAGATTACTCATTTACTTACTTGTGTCACTGTTAATTTCCTGTACAGGGAATAAGGATATGTCTCCTTCTGAAACTGCTAAAGTTGTTGCCGAAAGTTTTTATCACGGTGATAAAGCCTCTCTAAAAAAGTATACTACTGCAGAGGGCTATGCTAATCTTTCCAGCATTCAAGAAATGTTCGTTCAGGATAAAAATTCAAAATCCGACTTCAAGATCGTTGATGAAGTTATGGAAGGTGAAGTTGCTTGGATAAAGTATTCCACAGCATATGACCCAAAACCTGGTGTTTTTAAATTGATTAAAGAAGATAAACGATGGAAGGTTACCCACAACGGACCAAGAGATAATGGGCCTTTTAAAATCTCTTACATCTTTTCTAAATAATCTATCGAATTTCATTATTTTACATATAAAAAACAGCAAGAGGTATATATAATTGATATTTTACTATTGACTCAATAAATCAGTAATTCCACATCTAATTCATTCTAATTTAGACGCCTTAGAATCATTACACCACCTATTACACCACCTATTACACCACCTATTACACCACCTATTACACCACCTATTACGCTACCATTTGACCACCTATTTGACCACCTATTTGACCGCTAATTGATTACAAACTCTAAACAAAAACAATCTGGTGTTCTGATTTCAATCAATCATATAATATTGCGATACACCTAATCTTCCTTATCCACAAATTTGACTTGGTCTTTAGATGTTAGTACATTTGGAAACATTGGGATTAAATCTTGATTTTTAGACAGTCTCATCTCAATATCATCCCTATTCCACCAAGAAGTCCAAATTCCTTGAGATGGTAACGATTCGAGTTTTTCTGTAAGTGCTGAAGAAATTTGGGTGTTTACGGCTAAAAAGAAGCCTTGTGAATTATGAGTTTCTACAGTATCTCGCATATCCAATACCTGTCTCTTATACACATCTGACGCTGCCGACGAAGAGGATAGTGTA
>CAJXUU010000143.1 GCA_913061325.1 uncultured Saprospirales bacterium
AGAAGAAGAAGAAGAAGAAGAAGAAGAAGAAGAAGAAGAAGAAGAAGAAGAAGAAATTACTGTGTTTTCTTCTTTCATATCAGGAAAATCATAAGAATCGGTAGAAAATTCATTGACTTTTGTCTTCAGAACAGCAGATGTTATTGTCAAATTAGTTCCAGTAAATGTCTCATCAATTATATCTGCATTTGTATTAAATCTAGCAAGCTGATTGTCGTTGCTAATTTTTTCAGTTGTATTAGATCTTGTTTGTGACTCAACGTTTTTGTCAGTTCTATCTTGTTCATTTACATATGAACCTGAAGTCAACTTGGAATTATTAACTAACGATTTTGTAGATTTTTCTTCATTACTTAAAGTTTGATTATTTTTAGTAATTTGATTGGATTTGGATGCTAATAATTTGTTTTCAATGGTTGATTTTGGTTTGGTGAATACTTGCGTCTTTGATTCTGAGAGACTTGCAGAGTTAGTTGAATATTCATCCAACAAATGACCATTCTCTGAGTTTAATGTATTCCAGCTTTCTTTATCATTGACAGAAGTTGTATTCATGACTGTACTATTATCTGACATCGAATTAAACTGCCAAAACCCAACTAAAGATATAATCAACAGTAAGGCTAATCCAAGGTATGATTTCCAATTTCTCCAGAAAGGTGTGATGGGACGTCTATTTAAATTCTCATCTTCATCTATCAAAGCTGCCATCCTGCCCCATGCAGCAGGATCATAAGGAGTGGTATCTGCTCCTAACTTCGATTTGAAGAGTTTATCTATATTATTCTCCATAGTGGATAATTTTTTCTGTGTCTTTCAATTTTAATATCATCATTTTTAATCTCTTCCTAGCACTATTTAAATGCCATTTCGAGGTACCAACTGTTAGCCCAAGTTTTTCAGCAATTTCTTTATGTTTAAAACCTTCAATCACATAAAGATTAAATACATATTTAGTGGTTTCAGGAAGCTGACTTATCATTTTTCGTAAGTGATCCGCTTGTAAATTTTGATCCGCTTCATTGTATTCAAAATGATTTAAATTTCTATCAGCATTTACAACTTCAGAATCATAATTAATTATACTTCTAAGCTTCTGTGATTTCCTACAAGCATCTATATTTTCATTCACTGTAATCCTTGCCATCCATGGTTTGAATGATTTGGATGTATCAAAAGTCATTATTGACTTAAGCACTTTTAAATATGCTCTATTAACCACATCCTCGGCCGCTTGGTGATCGTTTTGATAGCGGAGAGAAATGCTCATCATATAACCAAAACACTCCTTATAAAGCTCATATTGAGCCTTACGGTCTAGTTTGATTAGTAATGATATTTGCTCTCGCGTAATATTCAAAGTGTAGTTAGTTAGTTTTTTCAAATAAGAAATATTCTAAAACTATAATCATCCCAAATGAAAACTATAGTTCTTTCTAGATCATTTATCTTCTATAATATATGCTAGATTTTGATTACTTTTTTCATAGTTATTACATTATCCTTTTCAATTTTCAAAAAGTAGACTCCTTTATCAAAATTCGAAATATCCAACGATATAGTATTATTAATCGGTACTGAGTTTTCATAGCTTTCAATTAGCTTGCCATCGACATTTAAAACTGAAACAGTACTCCAATAATCTGTTTTGGAATCAAAAAAAATATTGACAATACTACTTGCAGGATTAGGATACACTTTCATTACTGAGGACCATTTCTCTTCCGCTGAAGCAGTTATTTCATTGAATTGAACATCATTTACTATGGGGTTATTAGCTGATATTGTAACTATAACCTCATCTCTCTCCATTCCTGGTCTTTCTCTCACAACTGTATATGTTCCATATGGTAAAGAGGTAAATAGAAATAATCCATTGTCATCAGTATAATCTTGTCCAACAACAACTGATTCATGAAATAGCATTATGTTATCGCTGTCTTCATAACTCCATGAAAATCCACCTATCTTCCCAATACCAGTTATATTCGATATTGGTATTGCAAAAATATTTACAACACTCTTTAGGCCTTTACCTCCGTTCTCAACTATAAAGTGATTTGATTCATCCCAAAAAGGACTCTTAGTAGAGTATGATGGAATGAATTTGTTAGCGTTAATTGGTTTGGCTCTTACAAAATAAGTACCATCTACCATGTTGTTTGAATAAAATAAACCTTGAATATTGAGCAA
The DNA here is from genome assembly GCA_913061325.1 of uncultured Saprospirales bacterium. Taxonomy (GTDB): domain Bacteria; phylum Bacteroidota; class Bacteroidia; order Chitinophagales; family Saprospiraceae; genus CAJXUU01. Next base: position 2,194 of record CAJXUU010000143.1, read on the forward strand.
TGGCCATTCTTGAACATTATCGTATAAATAAGCTCCTCCTCCTTCTATTTTATACAATTCTATTTCAGCGTTTTGGCCAAGTTGTGTATTTTCATCATAATAAGAAATTACAACACCTTGATCTATTCCTTGACCATCTGATGAAAAGTATGTACAAGTTTCAAAAACACACCCATCTTCTAAAGTTACTTCAACACAATACAAACCTTCTTGCTGAACAAAAATAACAGATTGGTTTTGACCAGTACTCCATAAATAACTCACAATCGCAGGCACATCGACTCCAGGAATAAATACAGATAAGTTAGCGGAAGTTGAATTTATAAATTCTGTTAGAATTTCCCCTTCACATTCATCGTTTGTTTCTAAATCAACGGTAATACAAAAAGCAGATTCACAATCATCAGAATCTACAATAGATACACAATATTCGCCACTCTTATCTACACTGATAGCATTTTCATTTTCACCAGTACTCCAAGTGAATGAAAATGGTGCGTTCCCATAACCAATAGCAATCAATGCAGCCGATTGTTCGGTGTGTTCACAACCTATAAATACCGAACAATCTGGAATAAAGGTGTAATCAAAACAAGCACTAAAAACACAATCTGAAGCATCAGTAACTGCAGCACAGTAAAGACCTTCTGCACTCGGTTCGATAGATTCTAACGCACTTATAAATTGACCATTGAAAGTCCATGAAATTTCAAATGGTGAATCACCGAAAGCATCTACAAATAACGCGTCGACTCCAGTGTCAGCCCATTGATTTACATATATATAAGCGTAGCAATCGTCCCAAGCGCTACTATCAACTAAAACATTCAAACAATCAAACGCAAGGCAACCGAGTGTATCTGTTATCGTTACACAATACACACCACTTTCAATCACATGAATTTTTGATTCTTGTTCACCAGTACTCCATAGGTATTCGATTTCTGAGGATTGGCCAAAACCACTTGCCATTAGAGAAACACTATTATATCCATTTTCTTGCGATATAAATACAAAACAAGGATATAGTGGATCGAAATTAATACAAACATCTGTAATACAATCTTGAGCGTCAGTAACCGTCACACAAAATTCTCCAACATAATCTGATGATAATGTATTGGTAGGTTCTACTGTACCATCTTCCCATAAATATGTATAAGGACCAACACCGATATTAACTGTATTAAGAATTAAAATATTTAAAGAGTCATCTAAGGTGGCTGTAATGAAAGAAGTACAAAACGTACTTCCGTATTCACAGAATAAAAAATCTTTATCAAAATCGAAATTAGCTTCCGCTATGCAATCTTCATAAGGAATAAACTCACCATTGCAGTCAATCAAAATCAATGTAAAGCAACTATCTTCATAACCAGAAGGTAGTTCGATTGAAAAACTATAAATACCATTTATATCGGTACTTGTGAAATCATCAAATTCATCTTCTGTGAATGTCAATAACAACCCTGCTTCAATAGCTGGGCTACCATCCTCAAACAGTACCTGACCAGATACGTTCAAAACGACTTGTCCATTTGAATAAACAGCAAACAATAAAAGGTATCCAACTATCAATATCTTTGTCTTGCCTAAAATATGATTCATATATCTACTTTCTCTGTTATAATACTTGCGTAAAAAATCAATATTCAAGTATTCAAATTTCTATTTTCCAAATATAGTAATTTAGTGTAACGTTTTCTTCTACAAGTCATGACTGTAAGACTTATAACTACTAATAAATCCTACAGCCATCCTTAGTAAGCTTGTTCGCTAAAAAACAGTATTTGGTCTTTCTCTTAGTGAACATATTTATGAAAACGGTATATTTTTAACCGTTCATAATAGTATACGATGTTATTGATGAGAAGGTTAGTAAAATGACACGAAAAACTTAAAATAAGCACATCTAGTTATTATTCGATCATTCGTTGTAAGTTTGTTTTGATGAAAGTAGAATTTTGGTACATAGGTAAAACAAATGAAAAATATCTCATTCAAGGCATGTCAATATTTGAAAAAAGGCTTAGTCATTATTGTAAATTCAAGTCAATCTGTCTTAAGGATGTGAAACCAGGCCAAAATTCGAATGAAACAAAACTCAGGGAATTTGATCTTATAAATAGCAAGTTAACAACATCTGATTATCTGATACTCCTTGACGAAATTGGTGAAATGCATAGTTCAGAAAAGTTTTCCAAAGTAATAGAAAAACTACAGCTGAATGCATCAAAAAGAGTCATTTTTCTTGTAGCTGGGGCGTTTGGTGCACATGAACTTCTACAGAAAAGGGCGAACAAATTATTATCTTTATCCAAAATGACATTTTCACATCAAATGATACGATTATTCTTTTTAGAACAACTGTATCGAGCATTCACCATTATTAGAAATGAAAAATATCACAACGTATAGTTTATGACAGTTACTATTTTAATAATTATTGTTACTTGTTTGATTTCATACAAAGGTTTTAAAGATCGTTCTTTTTTTGAGCAGTTGAAACACCACCCTGTCTCTGAGGCAAAAAATGGTCAATGGTACCGTATGGTTTCTAGTGGCTTTCTTCATGCCGATTGGGTTCATTTAGGAATTAATATGTATGTATTGTACGAGTTTGGCACATTGGTGGAAATGCTTTACCTCGATCAATTTGGGGAAGTTGCTGGTAGAGGAATATATTTAGCTCTATATCTAGTTATGATAATATTAGCCGATATACCTAGTTTCATCAAGCACAAAAATAATAGTTATTATGGAGCTATAGGAGCTAGTGGTGCTGTTTCTGGTATCTTATTCATATTCATTTTATTTTTACCTTGGGCAGAACTTAGACTATACTTTGCCATCCCTATCCCCGCTATTATTTTTGGTATATTATATCTTGCATATAGTTCTTGGGCCAGTAAAAAAGCACAGGACAATATAGGACATGATGCCCATTTCTATGGAGCTCTATCGGGTATGGTGCTTACTGCCATATTGATACCAAGAACATTTAGTGTGTTTATAGATCAGTTTCTAAATGGCCTACCGTTCTAGTATATACAGATTACAGAAAAGATTACAACTTACTACAAAGATTACAACTACAACAAGATGAAAGATTCAAAAAAAATCCAACTCTATAAGGAGCTGGTAGAAAATAAGTACAAAGTCTACAACAGCCTTTTTATGAATCTACCTTATGAAAGAGTAGAAAATATAGGTATGCTAATCCCATTATTGCACAAAGTATGTCATGAAGGCTTAGCCAATGGACACAATCCTAAACAGATTATTGACCGCTTTTTTGATCAGCATACTGCGATTAAGAGCGAAGATGAAAAGGTAGACTTTTTCTTTAGAGTGATTCAATATGTAGAAAGACAAGTGGTTCTATTCGATAGTGTAGAAGACACAAGACTTACTACGCAAGCTGGCAATCGATCTACATTCCCAATATCAAAACTGATAAACAAACTGTCAGGTGATAAGCTCAAGGAGGCAAAAAAGAAACTGTCTGACTTTGGTGTTAGAATTGTTTTCACAGCCCACCCTACACAGTTTTATCCTTTGTCTGTACTAGATATAATTGATAATCTGCGTGATCAGATTTCTAAAAATGATTTAAGTGCTATAGATATAAGCTTGCAACAGCTCGGTATGACAAGTTTTATAAACGAAAGTAAACCTACTCCATTTGAAGAAGCTAAGAATATAATTTACTACTTAAGGAACGTTTACTATAATGCCATAGGTGATTTATATCAATGCATAAAAGATCAACTCAGTGATGGTGAGCAATTTGATAATCCAGACTTAGTAAAAATTGGTTTCTGGCCAGGTGGCGATAGAGATGGTAACCCTTTTGTAACTGCTGACACGACAACTGCAGTTGCTAACGAATTGAGGATGACCCTTCTAAAATGCTACTATCATGAATTGAAGGCACTACAGAAAAAGTTAACCTTCAAAAAAGTGGTAAAGCCTTTGAGTGAATTGCGAAATAAGCTTTATGCCTGTATGTTTGATGAGACTGCACACATTTCATTTGAAGAAATTATTGCTCCCTTGGATCAAATTCATGACGTTATTATAAATTCATATAATGGTCTTTTCGTAAATGAGTTAAATAACTTAAGAGATAAAATCCATATTTTTAAAACCCATTTTGCAACTTTAGATATTCGTCAGGATTCAAGCATTCATTACCAGGTAGTAGAATCAATTGTTAGTAAATATGATCTTGCAGATAAGCCCCTCTCTGAATTATCTGATAAAGAATTGATGGATCTAGTATTAAATAGTAATGCAAATGTAAATGCTGATGATTTCGAAGAACCGATAATAATAGATACGATTAAGAACATCAAGAATCTCGCATCTATTCAGCAAAAAAATGGTGAAGAAGGATGCAATAGATACATTATCAGTAATTCTGAAGATAAATATGCTATGTTATTTGTTTACGCACTTTTCAGATGGTGTGGATACAAGCCAGAAGAAATCAACTTTGACATCGTGCCATTATTTGAAACGATGGAGGGCATGCAAAATTCTGAAGATGTGATGAATACACTCTTCTCACTTCCAGAATATAAGCGCCACATAAAAAGAAGAGGGAATAAGCAAACAATTATGCTTGGTTTTTCAGATGGAACTAAAGATGGTGGATATCTTAGAGCAAATTGGAGTATTCATAATACCAAAGAATCTTTATCTAAAATATGTGATCAAAATGGAATTGCCGCTGTATTTTTTGATGGTAGAGGTGGTCCACCGGCAAGAGGTGGCGGTAAGACACATAAATTCTATGCATCACAGGCAAAAGCTATAGCAAATAACGAAATTCAATTGACCATACAAGGACAGACCATAACAAGTACTTATGGGACAGAGGAAGCCTTCGTTTATAATGTTGAACAGATGATAACAGCTGGTTTAGTAAATCACCTAAACAAAGATGAAAGGGCTGACCTATCAGATAAAGAAAGAAACTTGATGGAAGAATTAGGTAACTTGAGTTTCGAAAAATACGATGCACTAAAAAAGCATAACAAGTTCATTCCTTATCTAGAAGAAATGAGCACACTAAAGTATTATGGTAATGCAAATATAGGCAGTCGCCCAGGAAAGAGAGGAAATAAAAAACAACTTACATTGAGTGACTTAAGAGCAATATCTTTTGTAGGTTCTTGGAGTCAGTTAAAGCAAAATGTTCCAGGATACTTTGGAATTGGTACCGCTATAAATACGCTCAAATCACAAAATAGAATTCAAGAAGTTATTGATTTATTCAATGAGATGCCATTCTTTAAAGCATTGATTCTCAATAGTATGATGTCACTGACTAAATCATACTTTGAGCTGACATCATATATGAAGAAAAATGAAAAATACAGTGAATTTTGGCAAATTCTCCATGATGAATACACGCTTTCTATAGATATGCTTTTAGAAATATCAGGCTATTCAGAACTTATGGAAGAAGAACCAATTTCAAAGACATCCATTGGAATAAGAGAACAGATTGTTCTCCCTCTATTGACTATACAACAATATGGACTTCAAAAACTATCTGAAGCTGATAATTCTCATAGAGAAGTATATGAGAAGATTGTAACCCGGTCTCTTTATGGGAATATAAATGCAAGTAGAAATTCGGCTTAAGCACAGCATTCCCAATAAACAACAAAAACTACTTCCAATTTTTGAAAGTAGTTTTTGTTGTTTCAAAGAAATTTTGAATCTTCTAGATTAATCTTGGGTAATATTTACGCTACGACTTATTCGATCTTTATCAGATGTTAAGAGTAAAATATATTGGCCTGAGCTCAATTGATTGACATTTATTTCTAAAGAGCTTTTCCCTGTTTTAAATTTTCTGGAATTCCTATTTATCACTCTTTTTCCTGTCATATCCAATATCTCGTAAGCTACAGACTTACTTTTGGATAGAGAAATCTCAACTTTCAATACCTCTGAAGCTGGGTTAGGAGATAGAGAAGTAATAAATATATCACTATTGATCTTCACTAATCCATCCACAGTTGAAGATATGGTGTTTATATCTTGTTTGAATCCATAAATAGATATCTCTCCATTATTACTTCGACCATCAGACCAGAATGGTATCACATATTTATCAGTAGATACTACTTGATTATACTCACCAATACCAAATCCTTGATTAAGACTTCCAATTTGACTAAAATCCGATGCTTCAGAACTAACTTTTATTTGTTCAAATGATTGTCCACCATCTTTAGATACGCCTAGGTAGTAATTAATATCTGAAGAATTTGCAACAGCATCTCTACCATCATACCAGGATAAAGATACTTCTCCACCATTTGATATATTAATAGCAGAATAGAATTGTTCTGTCAAAGGATCAGAATCATCATTAACGATTCTAGCTGACGACCAAGTATCACCTTTATCATCTGAGGTGGTCATGTAAATATCATAACCATCTGTTTCACTTCCAGGAGCAGTAGTAGAAGTATACGCCACATATAATCGCCCATCATATTCTCCTCCTGACTTATCAATGCCTATATGAGGACTTGGATATAGTCGCTGAGCACCGATACCTTCAATTTCTCCAGCTGAATTTCCAATCTCAGCAAAAGCAAAATCTTGTACTTTTTGTTCAGGACTAAATGTCTGTCCACCATCAGTGGATTTTACCATATAGATAGCGTATTGGTTAGGATCTTCATTATCATCGGCAAGAAATGTTACATAGATATTACCTTCACGATCGGTATCAATAGACGTAAATTGGGCAATATTATAATTTTCAGTATTTAATACAATAGCATTATTGAGATCAAAAGATTCTTGTCCAGCAACTTTCCTTTGGAATGTTATTTCGTAGTCCTGAACTGGAGAAGTTATATTTTTGATGCTTACAAAAGCTACGTAGATATTACCTTGATTTGGGCTTGTGAAAGAATTATCAGATACCATCCATTGCTTATCCGCCGCAAATTCTAAATCACTGAGTCCAAATAGATCAGTAAATGATGTTTCGACAACAGGATTCCTTTCATCCCAAGTCAAACCACCATCATTTGATGTAGCATAATAAATGCCCCAGAAAATTTTTGTTTGTTGTAAGGTGATGACTAGCCAAGTCAAATGCGCTACTCCATCATTATCAAAAACAATTACTGGATCACCTCCACCAAGGGGTATAAACTCAGAATCAAGGATACCACTAAATGAAGATCTCGTCCAGCTATCAGCCCCATCATCAGTCATATAAATCCCTATAGAAATCGTTTCATCCAAGCTAGAAGGATCTAGCTTTATACACCCGACAATCATATTATCTTGATCAACAGGATTTACCGCAGCATGCAATTCGAATTCATTGTTATTTAAGTTTACTAGCACCTCCCCAGTACTTCTTTTGTTCGATTGAAGTTTTTGATCATCAGAATTCAATCCTAAATTCAGGTTAGTTTTATTAACATAATGCTCAAGTTGTTCGAATTTTTCACAGGCAACTTTTACACCTTTTTCATTTACTGGATATTTAAATGATTGTGCATTTAAAATTGAAACAAAAGAGATAAAAGATACTAGGCAAATAGATTTAATAAAGTTCATAGTGATTGTATTAAAGTCATACGAATTGGAAATATTTATTTCAAATATATAAAACTCTAATGACAATGGATTGATCAGTGAATATCAAAACTATGAACTATCCATACAAATACCTTCATAAGATATCTGATTGCTAATATTAAGATTAGTACCTATCTTCCTTATTCAATATTATCAATGCTCCAATTACTCCAGGTACCCAGGCACATAATGTTAATAAGAAAACTATTATGATAGATCCACAACCTTTGTCAAATACGGCCAATGGAGGAAACAGTACAGCTAGTATAACTCTAAAAATGTTCATAATTTGTTGCTTTTACTATATACAAGTCGTTTTGCAAGAGCATAAGTTTCTTCGTTTCGACCAAGTAATATTTATAAACGACGACCGCATGAAATATCATTAGAAATTAAACTTTTGTGTTACTTTTGCAGCATTAAAACTATCCACCACTATGAGTGATTCGTTACGTTACGATTTAAGAGGAGTTTCAGCATCTAAAGAAGATGTACATAAAGCCATCAAAAATCTTGATAAAGGACTTTATCCATATGCATTTTGTAAGATCTTACCTGACTATGTAGCGGGGGATGAGGCATACTGTAATATTATGCATGCAGACACGGCGGGCACAAAGACTAGTCTTGCTTATATGTACTGGAAAGAAACTGGAGACATAGATGTTTGGAAAGGAATAGTCCAAGATAGTATTGTCATGAATATTGATGATATGGCATGTGTAGGTGCAGTGGACAATATTATCTTATCCTCTACTATTGGAAGAAATAAAAACCTAATAACAGCTGATGTTCTTAATGTAATTATCAATCATACCCAGACGTTCCTTGATGAGATGTCAGAGAATGGTGTAGAAATGGTGCTTGCTGGAGGAGAAACTGCAGATGTAGGTGATATCGTACGTACGATAGATGTCGGATATACTGCTTTCGCCAGAATGAAGAAAGCTGACATCATTGATAATGACATCCAAGTAGGTGATTATATTGTTGGATTCGCTTCATATGGTCAAGCAACCTATGAGACAGAATATAATGGAGGAATGGGAAGTAATGGGCTAACATCAGCTCGTCATGATGTTTTCCATAAATCATATGCATCTAAATATCCAGACAGTTATGATCATAACACACCTGAAGAAGTAATATTCTTAGGTTCTAAAAAACTGACAGATCCTACATCAATAGAAGGAGTAGATACTGGAAAATTAGTCCTCTCGCCTACTCGTACCTATATCCCATTGATCAAAAAGATAATTGAAGCAAACAGATCAGATATAAATGGTATGATCCACTGTACTGGTGGTGCTCAAACCAAAGTCATGAAATTCCTCAATAAAAATTTGAGAATCATAAAAGATAACCTTCTTCCTATTCCTCCTCTTTTTGAATTAATTAGAGAAGAATCAGGCTTGGATTATAAAGAGATGTATCAAGTATTCAACATGGGACATCGGCTGGAGGTATATACAGGCAGTAAGGAAGCCGCTGAGAATATGATTGAAATTGCTAAATCATTTAATATTGATGCTCAAGTCATTGGTAGAACAGAAGCTTGTGAAAAACAAGAGTTGGTGATAAAAAATGAAACTGGCACTTATACTTATTAGAAAGAATCACTCTAAAATGTATCTGTGATAAAAAGCTGTTTTGCCTAATGGCTCACGCTAATTTATTAGAGTGTTAATGGATATATCATACAGCCGAAACTCTGTTGACTACTTCATCAAATTGATGTAACTCATAATATAACCAAGATGAATTCCTTCATGGAACAGTTCGAAATTAATCGCATCAGCCGCAGAATCTAAATTGATCTTAGTTCTTGTATTATATGGTTCATAATTTTCAAATGCCCTAGATTTATAATCTTCTTCCATTTGTATAGAGGATCCAACAAGTCTTTCTCTAATATAATCTACAAATTCCTGCGTAATATCTCCCTCTGGAATTGTTCCTGGTTTATAAACATTTGTAATATCTTTTCCTTCCGTGTATGGAGCACCAGCTCTTCTATTGATTAATAATTGTTGTACAGAAATAATATGTGCAGCATTCCAAATTATATTATTATTCTGACCTTTAGGTATGTGATTTAATTGTTCTAGTGACAACCTCGATAATGTAAATGCAATCGTTCTACGAATGCTATGGATCATTTTAAAAGTAGAATCTATATTAGTCATAAAGTAGATTTTCAACAAATGTACAATATATTAAGTTGACGACATCCTAATACATTACAATTATATTCATGTATTGACACCTCAATATCAAACTTTTCTATTACATTGTGTCACTTTTCATAAAATATAGAATCATAGCTACCAAGAAGAAAATATACGCAATAGTCGATTTAGAAACTACTGGAGGAATGGCCAAAAGAGACAAAATTACTGAGATAGGAATTGTCTTATATGATGGTGAAAAAATTATTGATCAATATCAAACTTTAGTCAATCCTGGACGCTCCATACCCAGAGAAATCACCCGAATAACTGGAATAACAAATGAAATGGTTGCAGATGCTCCTAAGTTCCATGAGGTGGCTAAAAACGTAGTCGAAATGACGAAAGGTGCCATCTTTGTTGCTCATAATGTGAGATTCGATTATTCATTCCTCAAAGAAGAATTTGGAAGCCTTGGTTATACATTTACAAAACGTCAGTTGTGTACAGTGAGACTATCACGTAAGACTTTTCCAGGGCTCAGATCATATAGTTTAGGTAATCTGATCAAACATTTCAACATTTCAGTGGATGCCCGACATAGAGCGCTTGATGATGCGCTAGCCACCACAGGACTTCTTGAGAAAATTTTAAACCAAGACTATTCGGATCAAACAATTGATCAGATCGTAAATGCTGGTATTAAAACATCCAAATTACCGAAAGAGATCACTTTAGACAAGTTGCATTCTTTGCCAGAAAACACCGGTGTGTATTACTTCCATAATGTATATAACAAGGTCATCTACGTTGGGAAAAGCATTAATATCAAAAAACGTGTAATGCAGCACTTCTCAAAGACAACACAGAAAGCTGAGCGTTTAGCTAAGATGGTTACAGATATCACATTCGAAGAAACAGGGGATGAATTGATCGCAATGTTATTGGAATCTCATGAAATCAAAGCGCTTAAACCCGAAGTAAATAAAGCCCAAAGAACAAGTGAATATCCTTATTTTATTCACCATTATTTTGATTCGAAAGGATATCTGTGTTTCAAATGGGAAAAGTCTTCGATTAAAACAAGAAAGAATAAAAATATCTTATCTCACTATGGTTCTAAACAAGGGGCCATTTCTCATCTTGCAGGAATCACAAAAGAGTTAGGTATTTGTCAATCAAAAACAGATCTCTATGATCGAGAAGGACCTTGTTTTCTTTATAAAACTAAAGTGTGTTATGGAGCATGCATTGATGAAGAAGATGCAGAAGACTATAACAGTAGAGCAGAGATAGGAATCGATTTTTTGAAACGAATATTCGATAAAAATTTCTTCATTGTAACTCAAGGTCGAACTGCCGATGAAAAAGGAATTATACTTGTAGAAGAAGGACACTACAAAGGGTATGGGTATATAGGTGTGGAAGATCTAACTTATGGAATTGAGGAAATTAAAGAAGCTGTGAGATACGTTCCTATAAATCCAGAGACAAACGGAATTATACGAACATTCTTAGCTAAACATCCACTCACAAAAACCATTTCATTTTAATTTTCTTTGTCTGTAGCGTATTAAATTAAATGGCTGTTTGCTGTCTCTTATACACATCTCCGAGCCCACGAGACAGGCAGAAATCTCG
>CAJXUU010000144.1 GCA_913061325.1 uncultured Saprospirales bacterium
TCCTCTTCGTCGGCAGCGTCAGATGTGTATAAGAGACAGGGATAGTGAAACAGAAATGGACACAATTCATCCTCCCGAATCTTTGATTAATGATTATGTATTATCTTGCGGCGAATTTGCAAGTGAAATTACATTTGTGCATAACTAAAATCTAACAGAATCCATAGTATGGGAAATATAAAAGCCGCTATAACAGGAGTCGCTAAATACGTGCCTGAAACAATCATGACCAACGCAGATCTTGAAAAAATAGTTGATACAAATGATGAATGGATCGTATCAAGAACTGGGATCAAACAAAGACATATCCTCAAAGAAGAAGGGATGGCTACATCTGACATGGGTGTGCGTATGGTCAATAAATTGCTCGAAAAAACAGGAACACACCCTGATGAAGTAGAGTTGTTGATCTGTGCTACGATTACTCCTGATATGACTTTCCCAGATACGGCAAATACCATTTGTAGTAAGGCCGGTATTAAGAATGCTTTTGCTTTTGATATCAATGCAGCTTGTAGTGGATTTTTATATGCATTATCTACAGGTTCAAAATTTATAGAGTCTGGCTCCCACAAAAAAGTGATAGTACTTGGCCTAGACTTCATGTCATCGATTATCGATTATACCGACAGAACTACGTGTGTCATTTTTGGTGACGGTGGAGGAGCTGTTTTACTAGAGCCAGATGCAGAAAATGGGATGATAGATTCAGTTTTTAAAGGTGACGGTAGTGGAAGACAATTCTTACATATGAAGAGTGGTGGCTCGTTAAGTAGACCAACTGCGGAGACTGTAGCGGCAAGAGAGCACTTTGTATTTCAAGATGGTAGGCCAGTATTTAAGGCTGCGGTGACGAATATGACAAAATCATTCAACGAATTGATCAAAAGAAATAATCTGACGATTGATGATATCACATGGCTAGTCCCTCACCAAGCAAACATGAGAATCATAAATAGTGTAGGTGATATGATTGGATTCCCTAGAGAAAGAGTGATGGTCAATATCCAAAACTACGGGAATACTACCGCTGGTACACTTCCATTATGTCTTGCAGATTATGAATCACAATTGAAGAAGGGTGACACATTAGTCCTTACTGCATTTGGTGGTGGATTCACATGGGGTTCTACACTTCTTACTTGGGCATACGATGGGAAATAGGAAGTAATTATTCCAATTTAAATATTCAATATTGAAGATTTTATTCCATTGATGGAATTTAATTTCGCATCTTGACGTAAATTATAGTGGTAAAAGGAAAGTGTATTTCAATTTGGTTTTAATTTTGAAATACAATTGACTATATTATAAGCTAATCGATCTGCTTAGTATTTTTATATTTGCATTCGATTTAACACAAAATGAATTAGAAATAATGGCTAGCACATCAGATATTAAGAACGGACTCTGCATGAATTATAATCATGACGTTTTCAAAGTAATAGGATTTCTTCACGTAAAGCCTGGTAAAGGACCTGCTTTTGTGAGAACAAAACTAAAGAGTCTTACTACTGGAAAAGTAATCGATAATACATTTCCCTCTGGACACAAGATCGATGTAGTGAGAATAGAAAGAAGAACTTACCAATTTCTATATCCTGATGATCAAGGACTAAATTTCATGGATAAGGAAACTTTTGATCAGGTGAATATCGAAAAGAAAATGATTGATAATGCTGATCTAATGAAAGAAGGGAGTGATGTGGAAATACTATTCCATGCAACTAATAACACACCACTTACTATAGATCTACCTCAATATATCACGCTTAAGGTTACCTATACTGAGCCAGGCGTTAGAGGTAATACTGCAACAAATGTGTCAAAGCCAGCAACCGTAGAGACAGGAGCGGAAATCAAAGTTCCAATCTTTATCAATGAAGGTGATTTGATTAAAATAGATTCTGCATCAAGAGGATATGTAGAAAGAGTTAAAGCTTAAAAATTCCAACCCAATGAATTATAAAGAAATAACAGACCTAATTAAATTGGTCAACAAAACTGATCTTGCTGAAGTGAAATTGAAGGATAAAGACTTTGAAATCTCTATTCGGACAAGTAATTTCCAAGGTAAATCTACTCAGGTAGTGCAATCTAGCTCAGCTCCGATCATGCAAATGCCTGCGGCGGCACCAGTTGCACCTGCGGCAGTGGTCACAAGTAGTAGTGAACCAGAAACGGAAAGTACTGAAGGTTTGCTAGAAGTAAAGTCACCTATAGTAGGTACATTTTATAGATCTACATCTCCAGACAAACCAGCTTATGTAAAAGTGGGTGATTCTGTTGAAAAGGGAGATACTGTATGTATAGTTGAAGCTATGAAATTATTCAACGAAATCGAAACTGAAGTAAGCGGGAAAATCGTGAAAGTGATGGTAGAAGATGCAGCACCTGTTGAATACGATCAAGTATTATTCCTAGTAGATCCTAGTTAATTTTAAATGAAATACAAGTCTTTACTCTATATGAGGATTGATTTATATTAATAGAGGATACTGCGGTATGCAGTATATTCCTCTTTGGGTAGTTTTTGAAATGTACTTTTTTCAATGTGATATTTATCTATCATTTTGAATAGTAGATGGATATTTTCAGAAATGTATTAACCCCAAAGTACCAAAACTAAGACAACATGTTTGATAAAATATTAATAGCTAATAGAGGTGAGATTGCGCTACGTGTAATCCGTACTTGTAAGGAGATGGGTATTAAAACGGTAGCTGTATATAGTACTGCTGATAAAGATAGTCTGCACGTAAGATTTGCTGATGAAGCAGTTTGTATCGGTCCTCCATCTTCTGCTGAGTCTTATCTTTCTGTACCGAAAATCATGGCAGCGGTGGAAATCACAAATGCCGATGCCGTGCATCCAGGATACGGTTTTTTGGCTGAGAATGCAGATTTCGCTGAGATATGTCAAGAATACGGGGTGAAATTTATAGGTCCGTCACCTGACATGATCCGTAAAATGGGGGATAAGGTAACAGCTAAAGATACAATGATCAAAGCTGGAGTACCAGTAGTGCCAGGATCAGAAGGATTGATAAAGGACATCAAAGAAGGACACATAGTTTGTAAGAAGATAGGCTACCCTGTGATGATCAAAGCCACAGCCGGCGGTGGTGGTAAAGGTATGCGGATCGTTAAAAGTGAAGAAGATTTCGAAACGCAATGGAACAGTGCAAGACAAGAAGCAAAAGCTGCATTTGGTAACGATGGTATGTACGCTGAGAAATTCGTAGAAGAACCAAGGCACATAGAAATCCAAATCATTGGAGATCAAAACGGTAAGGTGATCCACCTTTCAGAAAGAGATTGCTCTATCCAAAGAAGACACCAAAAATTAGTCGAAGAATGTCCTTCACCATTTATGACGGATGATCTTAGAGATAGAATGGGAGCTGCAGCTATAAAAGCAGGAGAAGCCATCCGATACGAAGGTGTAGGTACGGTAGAGTTCTTAGTAGATAAACATAGAAATTTCTACTTCATGGAGATGAATACAAGAATCCAAGTAGAACACTGTGTTACTGAAGAAGTAATTGATCATGATCTGATAAAAGAGCAGATCAAGGTAGCCTACGGAATTCCTATCGAAGGAGAAAGTAGAATCCCAACCATGCATGCGATTGAGGTCAGAATCAATGCTGAAGATCCATACAATGATTTCAGACCTTGTCCGGGACATATCGAGTCGTTCCATAGCGCAAAAGGGCACGGAGTAAGAGTAGATACACATGTGTATGCTGGATATTCTGTACCACCATATTATGATTCTATGATCGCTAAGTTGATCGTAAAAGCACAAACTAGAGAGGAAGCAATCTTAAAAATGAGAAGAGCCTTGGATGAGTTTATCATCGAAGGTATCAAGACTACAATTCCTTTTCATAAGAGATTGATGATTGATAAAAGGTTCAACGAAGGTATGTTCGATACAGGATTCCTGAACGACTTCGATATGGGAGAAGAAGAAAAGTAAGATTCTTTTAAAATAGAATTGAAGATACAGAACCAGTCATTGCATAATTGTGATGGCTGTTTTTTTTTATTTTGAAACGGAAATATTGCAAGTTTTGATATTTTTAAAAATAAAACCCCATCGGGGTTAAACTTCCTTAACGATGGATTTCAACCCATCGAAATCAGAACATGGACTTTTAAAACCCTGAAAGGGTGATATTATTTTCGGTCAAGAAACCAAACAAGGCGTGTAAAGTGTCACTCCTTCAGAGTTCAATTTGTGTTTATTAATGTTGACGATGGGTTATTAACCCATCGCTTTACAAATTGAACTCCGATGGGGTTGCTTGACCTAGATTATTTAAAACAACATATTATCTTAGCCAGATAAACAATCATTGATTATGGAGAGATCCCCAGCAGGGTGAAACTGTCTTAACGATGGGTTTCAACCCTTCGTTATCAGATCATGAAATTTGAGAACACTGTAGGTCTGACACTATAGGTTATTGGTTTGAGATAATAAAACCCCTCTCTCCATTAAATTAGACTTAAAACAACATATCTTAGCCTGATAAACAATCTGCCATATGATAACTAGACTTTTTGTACTTCTAATATTGAGTGTTTTTGTTTTTAATGACATTAATGCTCAATCCAAAAAAGAGATGACTCCCAACACCTACCTTGAATGGAATAGGATCAAATCAGAAAAAATATCAAATAACGGGGATTGGGTAAAATATCACTTACAATCTGAAAAGGGAGATAAAACACTTAAGATCTATAATACAAGAGCTGAAACTACATACACGTTTGATCGTGTGAAAGACTCAGATATTGACGGAGATTCGAAATATGTGATATTCACGGTGGCTCCTGCGTATGAGAAAGTAAGAGCACTAAAAAGAAAGAAAGTAGAGAAAGAAGATATGCCTAAAGATACATTGTGCATATATGATCTAGAATTAAAGGTACTGACCAAAGTGCCAAATGTGAAGTCATTCAAAATGCCGAAAAAATGGAAAGGATATCTGGCATATCTCAAAGATGCTGAAGAAGCAAAAGATACATTGAGCAAGCTGCCAAAAGAAGGCAAAAAGAATGGTACAAAGCTGATCGTAATGAATCTGAGAACTCAAAGTTCTGATACATTATATTATACAACTAGCTACCAGTTTGCAGAGGATGGATTAGGACTAGCGGCGACGTCAAAGGGTATAGATAGTTTAATGTCAGCCGGAGTTTATAATTATGATTTTAGCAGTAGAAAGTGGAATAATATTCTTGAAACAAAAGGCAAAATATCAAAAATTACATGGCAAGAAAATGCTGATAAAATGGCATTCATTGCTGATCTTGACACTACTAAAGAAGTGGTAAGACCATATGAATTATTTCTTTGGGAAAAGAGCCAATCGACAGCTAAAATGATAGCGGATAGAACTTCTAGCTTTTTACCTGAAGGGTATGATATAAGTAATTTTAGCGCTCCGAGATTTTCTATAGATGGAAATAGACTAACATTTTCAATCGCTCCCGCTCCTATATTACAAGACACTTCTCTTCTAGATGATGAGATCGTGAATGTAGAAGTATGGCATTATAACGATAGCAAACTTTATACTAGACAAGAAAATGATCTTAAAGAAGACCAAGAGAAGGATTACAGTTGTATGTATAACATAGGAAAACAGAAATTTTCAATTATACATAGTGATGATTTTGATCGTGTGACATATGATGAAGATCGAAATCATGAATATGCTATTGGTTTGGTAACTGATCCATATGAAAAGTATGTCATGTGGAAAGGACACAATTATTTTGATGGATATAGAATTAATCTAGAGACTGGAGTTAAGGAAAAGTTTATCACCCAAGAAAGAGGAAGAATCAGAAGATCACCAAAAGGGAAGTACGCTGTATGGTATAATGCATCTAAGAGAGCTCACTTTGCCTATAATGTGGAAACGAATAGTATCAATCAGATTACTTCTGAAAAGATCGGTATTTTCTATGATGAGTTGAACGATAGGCCTATGGATCCATGGGATTATGGATATGCTGGATATACAAATGATGAGAAATATATAATCATGAATGACAGGTATGATATATGGTTCATTGATCCTGATGGGGTAGCAGCTCCTCAAAGAATAACACAAGGGCGAGAAAAGAAGACTAAATATCGATATATGGATTTTGATTTAGACGAGTCAATTATTGATATATCATCTAATTTCTTGATGCTTCATAGTTTTAATGAAACGGATAAATCTCAAGCATACGAAGTTCTAGATTTGAATTTTAATAAGACAAGATTGGTGCATAAAGGAGATTTTAGATTAGATCGTAGACCAGAAAAAGCAAAAGAATCAAACGATTACATATTTACCCAAGAGTCCTATACTCAGTTTCCTGATTTAAGACACACCCAGATGTTGTATACCAATGATACGAAATTGGAACATACTCAAATAAGTACCGCGAATCCACAACAGAAAGATTACAATTGGGGCGATATTCAACTTCATAAATGGACGTCACTTGAGGGTGTCGAGTTAACGGGGTTGTTGGTGTTGCCAGATAATTTCAATCCTAAAAAGAAATATCCATTAATTGTTAATTTTTATGAACGAAGTTCTGATGGATTGCACAATCATAGAGCCCCATTTGCGCATAGATCTACTATAAATTATAGCTACTACTCTAGTAAAGGTTATGTGATCTTTAATCCAGATATCGTTTACCGAAATGGTTATCCTGGACAGAGTTGTTATGATGCCGTAATACCCGGTGTAGAGTCCGTTGTGGGTCTTGGGTATATTGATAAAGATAGAATAGGTGTACAAGGTCATAGCTGGGGTGGATATCAGATCGCGGACCTGCTTACGAAGACTGACATTTTTAAATGTGCAGAATCTGGAGCACCTGTTGTCAATATGATAAGTGCTTATGGAGGTATTCGTTGGGGGTCAGGAATGAGCCGAATGTTCCAATATGAAAAGACCCAAAGTAGACTGGGTGCTACCCTTTGGGAGAAGCCAGAATTGTATTTGGAGAATTCTCCAATATTTAATCTTGATAAGGTAACGACGCCTGTATTAATCATGCACAATGATGAAGATGGGGCCGTCCCTTGGTACCAAGGAATAGAGTACTTTAATGGACTTCGAAGACTTGAAAAACCTGCATGGTTTCTAAACTATAATGGAGAGCCGCATTGGCCGGTAAAATGGCAAAACAAGCTTGACTTCAATATCAGAATGGAACAGTTTTTTGATTATTATCTCATGGGCGCCCCTATGCCTAGTTGGATGAAAAGAGGAGTGCCCGCTTTAGAGAAAGGAATAAGACAAGGATATAAGGTAGATAGATAGAGAAAAGATAATTCGTAAGACTTTTATGTTGTTTTCCAATGAAATCTTGAATAGTTAGGCAAGTCGTCTGTCTAAAAAGTTATACATTTGCATAACCCAATGATTTTCTTGAATTAGACTTAAAATAATAACTATGAATAAAGTTATAGTATTTCTATCATTACTATCCTTTCAATTATCTGGGCAGGACTCATTAAATATGAAGCGAATGGCCGTATTGGGAGGGCTAGGTGTCGAATATAGTGATATATGGGGATACAGACATGGGACAAGCGAATTTGGTGTAATAGGCAGTAATAGTGCTATAAATATTGTTGATGTGACGGACTGTGGGAATCCAGTTTTAGCGCATCAGTGGATAGATGGAAGTAGTGTAATCTGGAGAGATATCAAAGATTATGGCGACTATATCTATGCAGTATGTGACGGTGGAGCATGTCAAGAAGGACTTCAAGTAATAAATAAAAATGATTATTCGCAATCACAAAGTTTGGCACAATTCAGAAGTGCTCATAATATCTATGTGGATAAAGAATCTGGCAGACTCTATGTAGTTGGGTCGAATACGAATTCTAATGGAATATGGATTTATGACATCAAAACTGATCCTGCAAATCCTATTCTTTTAAAAGATCTAAGACTTAGAGATGTACAAAATGATCCAAACGGTAACTATTATATTCATGATTTGTATGTTTTGAATGATACAGCTTATTGTTCACATGGGTATGTAGGTGCTAGAATTTGGGATATGACTGACGTTAACAATGTATCATTGATAAGTGAGTTAGATGATTCTAATGGTTATAATCACAGTAGCTGGAAACATCCAAACGCACCCTATTTGTATGTCGCGGAAGAAGTACCAATTGGCAAGCCGATTTATGTCTATGACATTTCTGATATAACAGACCCGTTCACAACTAATTCATTTAAAGACCCGTTAGAAGAGCCAACTTATACAAATAATAGACCTCACAATCCATTTGTGTTAAGGGAACGACTTTATATATCTTACTATCACGATGGGGTACAAGTATACGATGTGTCGGATCCTGAATTACCTGAAAGAATTGCATATTATGATACCTATGATGATAACAATGGGAGTGGATACAGTGGCTATGAGGGTGCTTGGGGAACCTATCCTTTTTTACCATCTGGATGTATATTAGCTTCTGATATTACTTATGGACTTAATACACTTGAGTTGACCATAACTCCTGATTCAGATAATAGGATGCCATCTAATGATATCATTATTGATAATGAGAATAAAGGAATCGTTTTTAGGACTCCGGAGGATGAATATGTGCGGGTAAATGTAAATTCAATATCAAAAATAGAATATACAGATATTGCATCTCCTCCTACCGACAGAGTAGAATTTAGAAATTCAAACCTTAAGTTTTCTTCTAGTACAAATGGTGTAATACTAAAAAGTCCAAATAATGAATATTTTAGGTTGTTTGTAGATAATGTTGGGTCATTGGAATTAGATCTTGTTACGATTTTACCAACTAATGCTATAAAACTTACATCTGAAGATTTATTCTTCTCACACATTAGGGGAGGAGTAAAAATGGAATCCCCAGACGGAAGTTGCTTTATTTATACTATAGGAGACAATGGTGTAGAAGAAGTAACAGCTATTGATTGTGATTAAAAATGGAAGGCTATTGATCTTGGATCAATAAATTACAATTTTTCTATATTGATTTTCATTATTACGAATGAAATATACGCCACTATGTAACCCACTGAGGGTTATAGGATTTGGACTTATATCTAATTTGACTTTTTTGACTGTCTGCCCATTTAAATCGGTAATATCAGTCTCAAAAGCTACTTCTGACGAAATAGTAATATTTTCTGAAGCGGGGTTTGGATAGATTGATATTTCGGACATGGTTGAATTCTCATCCCTATTGAGCACTTGGCAGATATAGAAATAACAGTCATCATCTGCGCAGTCGCCTTGTATGGCTATATCAAGACAATCAAAGCTTTCATTTAGCAAATCCGTATTTGAGATTTGTATATCTAGAGTTTGGATGTCAGTATTACTTGATGATATAGAACCTGCATATATTTCTTTTCTTTCAGACCCATCAAGATGGATGGTGATCAATTTTTGATCTTCATCGCAACCATCTTCCACCGACTGTGGAATCATAAACTCAAGTGATAGACTTACTTGATCATAATCATATAGAGAAGTCCCTAGGAATGTGGCGCGGCATTCTACAGGCTCTCGCTCCAAGCATGATTGTGCTACACTAGGTACATCTAAGCAAGTCGAATTATTTCCACTTATTTTTAATCTTGTGGCCGAATTAGGAGCTTCTATCAAATCACATACAAGTCTGTTATTACAGGTAGACAATTGTGGATTATCTATTAATGATAGCCTATAAGTGTCATTCACCTTTATCACATCTTGAATGTCTGTAAGCATGGGATTGTCTGAAATAAAAATGCCATCAATATATTCAGTAATAGGTATGCCTTCTAAAGATGTAAGAGAATCTAAATTCCCAATTATTATACTCTTCTTTGTTATCATGCCATCGAAAGAACTTAAATCTTTTACATTATCTAAAGTTGTTAAGCTAACTGTATTAAAAAAAGCAGCTTTGTTTTCAAACCAGTCACAGTTTAGATTTTTAATACTGCCCATGCTAAAACTCTTACATACCATAGAATCTGGGAAACCTTCAGAACTGAAATAGTCAAGACCAACAATTTGAAGTGTAGTTAAAGTATCTAACTTGAAATCTGAACTCAAGCTATTGAAAGAGGCATAATTAGGATTGCTTTGAAATAATGATTGACGAGCAATTACGGCATTCGTTGTATGTATTTCAACATTGTGACTTAGCGTAATTACATTGACTCTTATTGATTTGTCTACAATGATGTTTAGTTGGTCACTATAGAAGTTAAGGCTATTGTATTGGCTGTTAGTGAGTTGAATACTATCAATGAGTGTGCAAGAAGACAAACTAAAATTTTCAGGTTGCTCTGAATAAAATTTTGATAAGGTATTCAAACTATCAAGATATTCCAATGATAAGGAATTTGAAATTACAATATTATCCAAGAATGATA
Organism: uncultured Saprospirales bacterium; assembly: GCA_913061325.1. Classification (GTDB taxonomy): domain Bacteria; phylum Bacteroidota; class Bacteroidia; order Chitinophagales; family Saprospiraceae; genus CAJXUU01. The sequence continues at coordinate 10,461 of CAJXUU010000144.1, forward strand.
AATTCTTGATTCTACTATTAGCTCTAATAGATAGTTGTTGTATCGTGTCAAAATGCGAAAGTAGGGTCAGATTTATTATATCTGACCCTACGCAATTAATGTTATATACTGTTTTACAGTTAATATTAGATTCAATAAATTCTTCAATATCAGCATCTGTGAAAAACGTTCCAGATAAAAAATCACACTGACAATTGCCAAATAAAGGCAAAAGAATAAAGAAGATGGACCAAATTTGCTTCATTAATAACAATTGTAGTGATGAATAGTAGTTTCGGACGAGCCTAATCCCCCAGGATTGGTAGTTGTTTTGATTCTTAGGTCTCCGTCAAATCCATTTTCTACAAATGAGATAGGGTAATACCAATTAGGATCAATTGTTGTTGTAGTGCTAAAGTCTGAAGAGTATAATAGTACCCCATTGGAGTTATCTCTTATTTCGACAAATAATGGTTGATCAACTTGCGCGTATACTATACAATTGTCACAATAAAAATAAAAATGTGCCCCATTATTATCATGCAATTGGCATATTGAACAATTAGGATCTGTCCATTGACAATTTGGGTGTGGGTTTGACACTGTGATACTCCGTGCCATACTTTCCTCTTCAGTATATACATCCCCGTCAGTTAAGTCTCTTGTATCATCAAGCTTTGTACACGACGAGGAAAAAAGAAAGAGAAGAAAAAGTGGCAAAATCTTAAGAAATCTAGTTAATGTTTGAAAATTGGTTGTGTGGTTGTCATAATATTGTAATTTTGGTTATAAATGATTAAATATAACTATTTGTTTTAATGTGTACGTGCATTGAACTGTTATTATTCTGATATGCCAAATGTTTTCACATATCAATACACCACAATTTTTTTGTACTGATTTTCATTGTCTCTTATGAAATAAACCCCAGTATGTAATCCGCTGAGGTCTATAGAATTTGAACCCATTTCTATATTGACTATCTTAATATTCAAATATCCTTAAAATCTGGATGATCAAAGAACTCAAACAAGGTAGACTCTAAAGCGTTACAAATCTTTACTAAACTACCTATTGTGATATTTGATCTTCCAGCTTAAACCCTAGCCTATAATCATATTCAGATGCTAACCTCTGTTGGGGTACTTCTTATGGGTACCAATTATACTTGAAGTAGGAAGTTATAGGTGAATAAGGGATTTTGATTAAATATTATATCCTGAATTCAAATAATAGCTTTGTATCTATAATTTCTATTACTTTTAGAATGATAATGTGTTTTGATCAATTGTGACGGTAGCCGTTTTTATTCAGATAATACTCGTTTATACACGGATAACTATCTCGATAAAGGAAAATATCTAAGTTTATGATTAACAGACACATTGTGTGGGACGTATAACGGATATATGGTTAAGTTGATAATTATAGTTTAAGGTTATCGTCTTGTAATCCATCCGTTAATCCGAGAACAACCGTATCGGATTGTTGGGTACTTTTTTCATATCTATTTATGTGACTATACTAGTAGTACCTGTACCTAATTCAAGTGTTTATACCTATTTTTTTTTTTGATTTAAGGTGTTATGTTTACTATCAATAATTAAGATCAACCATAGCTAAGCCATTATTACCCGTTTATATTCAGATAGTACTCGTTTATACACGGATAATTAATTTCAAGACTACTTTTGTAAGTGATTGATCTTCAATATGTATCTAATGTAGACATAACCGATATATGTGGAAGTTCTATATCTTGGAGTTCCACATATACACAAGTTAACAGCAAGCAAAATTTTAAAAAAACAAAATCAGAATAAATGAAATTAACAAAAGTACAAGTTCACAAGTTTAAATCTTTTGAGTCTGACCAAGAATTTGATTTAGATGATAATGTTACAATTCTTGTTGGAATGAATGAGTCAGGGAAAACATCAGTTTTAGAATCAATTGCAAAAACTAATTATTTTCAAGAAGACGAACAATTTAAATTTAGCCTTACTCATGATTTTCCAAGAAGAGAAAAGAAAAAAGTTGAAAAGAGAGGAGAAAACCCTAAAGCAATTACTTGTACCTACGAAATTTCAAAAGAATTATTAGAAGAAATTTCAGATGATGTAGGAGAAAATGTGTTTACAACTAAGAAGTTCTCATTAACCTCAAGGTACGATAATAAACAAAGAACTTTTGGAAGTATTTCGGCAGATAAGAAAAAATTTATTGAGCTAAAAACAAAGCAGCTTAATATTTCTAGTAATGCAACAAACGAAAAGCTTGGAAAAGTAAAATCATTGGCGGAGTTTGATGAATTAGCAGCAACGTTTAAAGATGAAACCTATATTTCAGCATTTAAAAAACTTAAAAAGTATTTCGAATTTGTATGGAAGTTTGATAATCCCATTGAAGAATATGTCACTCGAAAATACTTAGATGGGAATCTACCTAAGTTCCTATACTATGATGAATATTACAGCTTGCCTTCAAGAATTAGCATTGAAAAATTAGAAAGCAGCCAACTAAATGAGAATGAGTACAAGACAGCTAAAGCCTTGTTTGAATTGGCCGACATTAATACAACTGAACTTCTAAAATCTTCGAATTTCGAAGATTTCGTTGCAGAATTGGAAGCAACAGAAGCAATCATTTCTGAAGAACTATTTAAATATTGGCAAACGAATAGAAATATTCAAATTTCATTTAGAATAGATAAAATTGAAGATACTGATCCGAGAAATAACACCAGAATAGTCGAGCACGTTCTTGATATTAGAGTGAAAGGTAAAAGAGTTTCCTTACCCCTTAGAAATAGAAGTAAAGGATTTAATTGGTTTTTCTCATTTTTAGTTTGGTTTAAGAAAATTCAAGAAGATGAAAATTCAAATTACATTCTTCTTTTAGATGAACCTGGTTTAAATCTTCATGCCTCTGCACAAGCTGATTTGATGAGATTTTTAGAGGACTTATCAGAAGACTATCAAATAATTTATACTACGCATTCTCCATTTATGATTTCCTCGGAAAATTTAAATCGAGTAAGAACAGTGCTAGATACTGAGAACGGCTCAGTAATTTCAGATAGTATTCAAGAGAAAGACCCAAATACTTTATTTCCTCTTCAAGCAGCATTAGGATATGATATTGCACAGAAT
>CAJXUU010000145.1 GCA_913061325.1 uncultured Saprospirales bacterium
CTACACTATCCTCTTCGTCGGCAGCGTCAGATGTGTATAAGAGACAGGTTGAGTTTTTCATTGGCTGTCTTTTCATTGGTATTTTACACCTGTTAATTGCTCTGATATCTCCCAGAGTTTTTTAGCATTTTCAATATTATGGGAACGCTTGTTGGATTTTACCAGTTCTGGGTATCCACGCATTTCCATCATTTTGGTTGGCCCAAAATAATCTCCTGATTTTGCACTTACCTCTGTAGTAGCTCTCAATGTAGGTAGTGTTCCCATTTGAACTGATTGCGCGATGATATCACCCAAGAAACTTGCAGGCCCCGAATGCCTATCTAGTTCTGTTTTAGTCCAACCTGGATGTGAAGAAATAAAAACAGGGGCATTTTTAGCATCTTTAAATCTGCGTACCAGTTCGTAAGTAAAATATAGATTGGCAATCTTGCTGTCCGAATAAGCTCTATATGTATTGTATTTTCTTTTCTCCCAATTAAGGTCATCAAAATTTATATTCCCTGCTCTATGTGCAATACTGCTCGTAGTAACAACCCTAGAGTCTGATGTATTTAATAATATGGGCATTAACAGACCTGTAAGTGCAAAGTGTCCCATATGATTCGTTCCCATTTGAATTTCAAATCCATCTTTAGTTTTTGAATACGGGCACATCATTATTCCCGCATTATTGATTAAGACATCGAGCTTTTTGTAATCATTGTTAAATTTCTCATCAAATGAGCTAATTGACTCCAAATTATTTAAATCAAGACTTATAATATCAATTTTCGAACTTGGGAATTCGCTTAGAATTTCCTTAACTACCGTTTCCGCTTTTTCAGTATTCCTTACAGCCATTACTACTGTAGCATTTTTACTTGCCAATACCTTTGTTGCTTCTTTTCCTAGGCCACTAGTTGCTCCAGTAATAATGATTGTTTTTCCAGTTTGATCAGGAATGTTTTCAGTTGTCCAATTCGTTTTCGACATAGTTTTATATAAATGTAATTATTTGAATGCAGGAATTAAATCCCTTAGATTGATTCACGAAAAAATTTGAGCTCTTCATTAATTCTGCACTATTGAAGACAATGCAAAATGCAATTAATTAACGATATAGTAAATTCTAATCTAGATGCACGGTAAATTATTCTTGTCATAATTTTTCCTCAGTTATAATCAAATGTAAGATACTTCAAACTTAAAAATCATTCTTTATCATATTATCAAAATTATTCATTGGTTTCTTATATGAATTATTATATTTAATCCTTTATTTCATTTATAAATCGAAATATAATGAAGCCTACGAATATCAAGGATCCAGAGTATTTTCATAAAGTGGTGGACTGTCAATACGCATGTCCAGCGCATACGCCTGTTCCTGAATATATTAGACTCATAGCTGCTCAAAAGTATACGGAGGCTTTTATGATCAACTGGGAATCCAATGTGTTTCCTGGAGTATTAGGGAGAACATGTGATCGTCCATGTGAACCCGCCTGCAGGAGAGGAAGAGTAGAAGAAGAGCCTGTGGCCATCTGCCGATTGAAAAGAGTAGCTGCGGATAACAAGGGAGAAGTGAAACATTTGATGCCCCAAGCACCTTTCCCTAGCAATGGGAAAAAAGTGGCTCTCATCGGAGGCGGACCTGCTTCATTGACCGCTGCTCGTGACTTAGCACCGCTAGGCTATGAACTGCATCTATATGATGAGTGGGGTAAAGGTGGTGGTATGATGCGGACTCAGATTCCTGCATTCAGATTACCCGAAGCAGTGCTGGATGAAGAGGTTAATTTTGTCCTTGACATGGGCATACATACTCACTTCAACACCTTTGTCGACAGTATGAAAGAAATATTGGACAAAGATTATGACGCCGTATTTGTTGGAACAGGCGCTCCGAAAGGAAGGTCTCTTGAAATTGAAGGCTATGAAGAAGCCAAGGACAATATTCATATCGGTATAGAATTTCTGGCCAGCGTGGCATTCGAACATAAGGAATCAGTAGGAAAGAAAGTGATCGTGCTTGGTGGTGGAAATACAGCTATGGATTGTTGTAGAACATCCAAACGTTTGGGTGGTAAAGAAGTGACAGTGGTGGTTAGAAGCCCTAGACAGGACATGAAAGCATCGCCTTGGGAAATTGAAGATGCAGAAAGAGAAGACATCATCATTCACAATAATATGCCTCCTAAAAGATTTGTCGTAGAAAACGGGAAACTCAAAGGTGTGATATTTGGAAAAGTGAGAGCAGAATATGATGAAAATGGAAAAAGAAAATTAATTCCAACTGGTGAACCAGATATGATGATCGAAGCAGATGATGTAATTGTAGCTATTGGGCAAGATAATGCATTTCCATGGATCGAAAAAGATATTGGGATTGAATTTGGCAAATGGAATGTACCAGTATTAGATAAGGTAACCTTTCAGTCGACTTTGGATAAAGTGTTTTTTGGTGGAGATGCAGCTTTTGGCCCTGAGAATGTAATAACGGCAGTGGCACACGGTCATCAAGCTGCTGTTTCGATAGATTTGTTTTGTAGTGGAAAATCTGTGAATGAGAGATTGGCACCTATGACCAATTTGATTAGTCAGAAGATGGGAATCCATGAATGGACATATGACAACCATATTGAGTCGGATCTAAGATATCTGGTACCCCACGAAGATAAAAACATATCACTTAAGGATCGGAAAGTTGAAGTAGAATTGGGTTTTGATCTGGGCATCGGATTTAAAGAGGCACAAAGATGTCTCAATTGTGATGTCCAAACTGTCTTTACAGAAGATTTGTGTATTGAATGTGATGCCTGTGTTGATGTTTGTCCTACGGATTGTATCACCTTCACAAATAATGGAGAGGAGCAAGATCTGAGGAGTCGATTAAATGCTCCAGCTGAAAACATGACGCAAGATCTTTATGTTTCAGATACTTTATTGACAACAAGAGTAATGATTAAAGATGAAGATGTCTGCCTTCATTGTGGGTTGTGCTCTGAACGCTGCCCAACAGAAGCTTGGGACATGGTAAAATACTTATACAATACTACTAAAACGTATACCAAAAATGGAAAAGGTGACTGTTGTTAATGATCTAGTTATTCGATTTTCGAATGTCAATGGTACAGGCTCTGCTTCAGCAAATGAAATGTTTGCTAAATCAATATTCAGAATGGGAATTCCTGTAACTCCCAAAAATATTTTCCCTTCAAATATTCAAGGACTACCTACGTGGTATGAAATCCGAGTGAGCGAGAAAGGGTATCTCGGAAGACGTGCCGGGATAGATATTTTAGTGGGTGTCAATCCACAAGTACTAGAAAGAGATATTGATAGTGTAAGATCAGGTGGCTATTTTATTTATGATAGCAGCAAAAAATTACATGACAGCTATATTCGAAAGGACATCAATTATATAGGGATCCCTATGATAAAGTTGTCGATGGCCAACTATGAAAGAGCTCGGATACAACAGCTGTTTAAGAATATCATCTATGTAGGAGCCGTTGCGACTTTAATTGATATGGAAATCGATGTAATCAAAGAAGTGATTGCGGACCAATTTAAAAACAAACCAAAACTAATCCCAGCCAATTATCAGGCACTAGAATTAGGAATCAATTATATCAAAGAGAATTATTCATATCCTTTACAATTTCAATTAAAAAGAATCGATAAAAATGATGACGCCATCTTAATCGATGGAAATACAGCCTGCGGATTAGGTGCGATATATGCTGGTGCTACCGTGATGGCCTGGTATCCGATTACACCGTCGACCTCTATTGCTAGCTCATTCGAAAAGTATTGTAAAAAACTGAGGGTTGATCCCGAAACGGGAAAAAATAAATATGCATTTATTCAAGCTGAAGATGAATTGGCCGCTATCGGTATGGTCATCGGAGCTACTTGGAACGGAGCTCGTGCTTTTACTTCTACTAGTGGTCCTGGTGTTTCTTTAATGAATGAATTTATTGGCTTATCATATTTCGCTGAAATTCCTGTGGTATTGATCAACGTTGAAAGAGGAGGACCGTCTACCGGTATGCCTACACGAACACAACAAGCGGATATTATATCTTCTGCTTATGCTTCGCACGGTGATACCAAGCACCCCTGTCTGTATCCATCCACACCTGCCGAATGTTTTGACTTGACAGTGGCCGCATTTGATTTAGCGGATCGATTGCAAACATTGGTTATGGTAATCTCTGATCTTGATTTAGGAATGAATAATCATATGTCAAAACCATTAAAATGGGATGACGATAAAAAGTACGATCTTGGCAAGGTACTAAGTGCTGATGAACTAGAAGAATTGGAAAGTAAGGGTGAAAAATTCGGAAGATATCTAGATGTGGATGGTGATGCTATTCCAAATAGAACTATTCCAGGCACTCACCCTTCTTTGGGTTCATACTTTACAAGAGGCACTTCGCATGATGAGTATGCTAAGTATAGTGAATTAGGAGAAGTATATTTGAAAAATGTAGATCGACTTGCTCAAAAATGGGAAACAGCAAAAACAATAATGCCGAAGCCTGAATTTTACCAAGAAGGAAATCGAGGCAATATAGGAATGATATTTTTTGGGACAACAACTTACGCAGCTGTCGAAGCAATGGATAAAATGTCAGACAAAGGAATTATTATCGACTCTATGAGAGTCACTGCTTTCCCATTTGGAAAAGAGGTTGAAGATTTTGTCAACTATTATGATCAATTGATTGTAGTCGAACAGAATAGAGATGCACAATTCAGATCATTACTCATCCTTGAGTTGGACATCAACCCCAAGAAAATAAAATCAGTACTGAATTATGATGGTATACCTATTACAGCTCATCAAATTGTAGTTGGCATAGAAAAGCAAATATTGGTTAATGCGCAATTAAATTAAAAAACAGTATGTCATATTTAAAACCCAAGTTTCATCACCCATCCCTCAAGCCCAATAAAGTCGGATTTATCAAATCAGATTATGAGGGTGTGATTTCGACATTATGTGCAGGATGCGGTCATGATTCTATCAGTGGTGCGATCATCCAAGCCTGTTATGAAACTTCAATAGAGCCACATAAACTGGCTAAGCTGTCTGGTATCGGCTGCTCTTCTAAAACACCTACTTATTTCTTGAGTAATTCTCATGGATTTAACTCTGTGCATGGTAGAATGCCTTCCATTACTACTGGCGCTAATATGGCCAATAAAGATCTAATTTATTTGGGAGTTTCTGGAGATGGGGATACAGCTGCTATTGGCATGGGCCAATTTGTACATGCGATAAGAAGAAACCTTAATATGGTATACATCGTAATGAATAATGGTTGTTATGGATTGACCAAGGGACAGGATTCGGCGACAGCTGATTTTGGCTCCATAAGTAAAGCAGGATCAAGCAATCCTTATCCAGGCATAGATCTTTGCGGCTTGGCTTTGGAATTAAACGCCACATTTGTGGGTCGAAGTTTTTCTGGGGATAAAACACAATTGGTGCCGATGATAAAAGCGGCGATGGCACATCCTGGTTTTGCATTCTTAGATGTAATCTCACCCTGCGTTACTTTCAACAATAACAAAGGTTCAACCAGATCGTATTCTCATGTCCGTGCTCATATTGAAGAAACATCCCTTTTTGATTTCGTACCTCATCAAGATGAAATTACTGTGGATTATGACGAAGGTACTGTCACCAAATTAGAATTGTTTGATGGGTCGAGTATCCACCTCAGCAAGTTGGCACCAGAGTGGGATCCTACTGATCGTTTTTCTGCTGTCAACAGACTCCATGCGGCTAAGTCCAAAGGCAATGTTTTGACAGGGTTATATTATATAGATGTGGAAAGTGAAGATTTGCATGTAAAAATCAATACTGTAGACAAGCCACTTAATAAATTAACACAAGAAGAGCTTTGCCCAGGACAAAGTCAACTTGATGTTATAAATGATTCATTTAGATAAGGAATCCTTTTAAAGGATATGGATTGCTTACAAATTAACCCCGTTCGGGTATAAAATAATTCATTTGTGATAAAAATGTACCCGAATGGGTATTGCTTGTTAAGATGATATTACAGCAAAAAAAAAACGTTGTATTACTTAACATATTCTAGTTCTAACCAATGCCTGAGCCAATAGCAGCCACCTTGCCCTTCTCAAGAGAAAGGACGGGTTGGAGTTCATTCCTTGTCGTTTGGCCTTTACACGAATTTAGTATCAATATCAAAAATAAAAGTCCGAGCACTTTCTTCATAATTTGCTATTTAACTTCATTATGTTCACTTCCTGCACTAAAGATACAATTCAATTGATTATTGAATCAAGCCAATAACAGATTGAGCAAAGACTAATATTACTTACCAAAAGAATCATTCCCACACAAAGCCTTATACAAATACTCATTTTGAATTTTGTGCAAAGCATATTGCTCTGCGAACACATCGATTAATCAGGTAGTAGGTAAATGACAAGATTTCGCTAATTTGAGGTTCTTTATTATTTTGATTTAGGACACGAATCGAAACAAAGCATAATCGAAAAATTAAAATCATGGAAACCGTCACTAAATATCGTACTTGTTCTCTTTGTGAAGCAATGTGTGGACTCGCGATAGAGATCAAGGGGAAAGATATTTTGTCTATCAAGGGAGACATGGAAGATCCGTTTTCGAAGGGACATATATGCCCAAAGGCGGTGGGAATGAAAGACATCTATGATGATCCCGATCGGCTCAAACGACCTGTGAAAAAAGTCGATGGCGAATGGAAGGAGATCTCGTGGGAGCTGGCTTTCGATGAAGTAGCTAACAAGCTGAAAAGTATGCAATCAAAGTATGGGCCGCAGTCTATTGGCTATTATGCGGGCAATCCAGGTGCACATAATCTAGGGAGCTTGCTTACTAGTCCAGACTTTATCCGATCGTTAAAAACAAAGAATAGGTTCTCGGCTACTTCCATCGATCAATTGCCGCACCACCTGGCTGCACAATACATGTATGGACATGCGCTCATGATGCCGATCCCAGATATCGATAGGACAGACTACTGGCTTATCATTGGAGGCAACCCCTTGGTGTCTAATGGGAGTCTTATGACCGCTCCAGATTGCGGTGGGAAGATTAGAAATATACAGAAAAGACGAGGCAAAGTCGTCGTTATCGATCCGCGATTTACGGAAACTGCCCGTAAAGCTGATCAACATCATTTTGTCAAGCCACAATCCGATGTATGGTTGTTGCTTGCTATGGTCAATTATATATTTCATAATAAAAAAGTAAAGCTTCGACATCTGGTTGATTTGATTCCAGAGGAGGAGTTGATGTTATTAGAGAAGGTGATGCAGCCCTATACAATAATTGTCGCTTCACGTAAAACGGGAATTACTGTAGACACAATCACGACTTTATTTGATGATTTCTTAAAGGCTGACAAAGCAGTCTGTTATGGTCGCATGGGAGTATCTGTAGTGGAGTTTGGTAGTCTGTGTCATTGGGCAATTAACTTGATAAATCTACTCTCTGGAAATGTCGATAGGGAAGGTGGGCATATGTTTACGTCTCCTGCTTTTGAAGTCATTCAGAAGAAGAGCAAAGGCCAGATCAAGTTTAATAGATGGCAATCCCGCGTCAGGAAGTTACCAGAATTTGGAGGAGACCTTCCATGCTCTACGATAGCTGAGGAGATTATGACTCCCGGAGAAAATCAGATCAAATGTATGATTACCAATGCTGGCAACCCAGTATTATCTACTTCCAATGGAAAGCAGGTTGGAGATGCATTTGACCAATTGGAGTATATGGTCGCCATCGATATTTATATCAATGAAACAACCCAATATGCGGACATCATCCTGCCTCCTGCAACAGGATTGGAAGTGCCACATTATGACACGGTCTTCAATCTGTTTGCCATTCGCAATACAGTTAAGTTTTCTGATCCTGCTATACCCAAGGAGGAAGGTGCACGATATGATTACGAGATCTTTCAAGAATTGACGAAGCGTATGATTCAAGAGGAACTGCCTGCTGATGATGCTCTAAAAGCCAAAATTCTTTATAAGTTAGGAATGAGCCCAAAAGATATGATTGCATTCGGCTTAAAAATGGGGGATCAAGTTAGCATGGATGATCTAGATAATAATCCACATGGTATTGACCTCGGTCCATTGGTGCCTAATCTACATCAACGCATCATGACTGTGGATGGCAAGCTGCATGTGGCTTCAGATATCTATCTGCAGGACCTTAAGAGATTGAATAAGACGATAGATGATACTGTTGAGGGCTTAGTCCTCATCGGTCGCCGCCACCTCCGGAGCAACAATTCCTGGATGCATAATAGCCTGCGTATGGTAAAAGGAAGAGTACGTTGTACCTTATTGATCCATCCCGATGATGCTAAGACATATCAAGTGACTGATGGTGTCGATGTTACTGTGCGATCAAGAGTAGGCAAAGTGACGTTGCCAGCCGAAATATCAGAAGAGATCATGCCGGGCGTAGTGAGTATTCCTCATGGTTGGGGACACAAGCGCAAGGGCGTAAAGTTGAGCATAGCCGAGGCACATGCCGGTGTAAGTTGCAATGATCTTACCGATGAAAATCTGATCGATCAACTGTCGGGAAATGCAGCTGTGAATGGTGTGCCTGTTGAGATTGTGCAAAGCAAGATTGCCGCTATATAGCATTGCCTCTATTACTTGACTTGTAATTCTTCTTTCATATATATTGACGTAAGATTTAGGCCCGTGCCGTGACTACATCGAAACCATGCTATCATTGTTAAGGACAAATATATAATCTATCTCATTTCTATCTCAAAACCAACACTCGTTTATTAATCCGTAACCCATCATCCAATACGACATGCAGGATATACAAGCCATCATTTAATTGAGCTATATCTAACACTGTATTCGTTTTTGGGTAACTTCTTATCAATTGACCATTGGTTGACACCAACTGTAAAGTCTCTATTGGGGATTTACTTCCTGTCAAATCAATGTAGAGTTCTGTCGTAGCAGGATTGGGGTATATCCTTATATCCTCCATTTCTTCTCCTGACAAACTAGTGATGATAATAAACTCAGCGGAAGATTGACAGCCATTCACATCGACAGCTGTGATCGTTTGAGTAGTGCCGACTGTATCAATGGTAATATTATAAGGTGCTGTTCCTCCTGTGACCACAACCTCATCGTTAATCAATTCAACAACTATTGTGTCAAGCAGGCAGCATGCGCCAGGGTTGTTATTATCTACAGGTTGACCATTGGGATAATACATGTCTATAATATTCTGAAGAGTTGAGGTTCTTGCTTGAGCCTCAGTCATATCATAAGTAAGTGATTTTTGATAATGCCAGCCTGTACCGTAATCTACATTGGATGTTGGTCCAGCGGTATACAAATTAGGGTAAACAACCAGCGCATATTCCAAAAACGCATCATTATCCTCGGGAATAAGATCGAGATACTCCTGAAGCCTATTGTACACAATAAGAGAACTGGGAATATCATTTTGGTCGAAAGCCTCTTGTAAGGCAGCAGGATCTTGTGGTACAATTCCAAAAACATGAAACAAAGGACGTAGATCAGTAGCAGCTGCAATCGACATTCTTAGAATCCGGCTATCTATATCTTGATTGTTAATGCCGCGGTCGATGCCATTTTGAAAATCAATGTACTCTTGCTCCCAAAAATTTTCATGTGGACACCATCCTAAAAGGTCAACTATTTCAAAGTAATGGGCATATCCTCTGTGTTGGTATCTTACCTCGTTTGTTGTAGAATTTGTAATATCTCTTTCTACGCCAAAACTATTGGATACTAATCTATGAGTAGCAGTCTTATCTATATCAAAGGTATTGGGTACAAAACTGTACTTGACTGACTCGTTTAAATCTTCACCCAGACCATAATTCATAGCCATGATGTATAGAAAGTTGACCAGCGCTTCTCCTTCACCAGGATATTTTGATATTCGACTGGCATGTCCATATTCATGAAAATTGGTTTCATATCTAGGCCCTGGGCCGTCAATAAAGTTAGCAGGTCCAGGAACAGAAGAATAGTTTATCTGTGAATTTGACATTGGATACCCTATGGAGTAGGCTCCTCCTCTTATCAGAAGATCTGATATCATATACACATCATGCTTATCACCAATAGGTTGTCTGCCCAATATGGTATTGATAGCTTGTAACGCTACATCCCAATCTAGTAAAGTTTGCTTAAGGTCATATTCGCCGGGCACAATAGAATGTTTGGGTATAGTATACATTACATTGTCCGTTTCAAATACAGCCCATGGTGCAGGCTTGTCTAATTCGGCATCAAAATCAGGTGTTTCATAAAATGATTTTATAGAATAGAAAGGTGCTTCTACCCCATTGCTGATATTGACTTCTACAATTCCTTCACTTGCTTCATATGGCACTAAAATCCCTATTGCGCCCCCCAAAGGATTGAACACTTCGATCGTGGTAGCATCTATGGCAAATTTCTTCGTGATTCGATCCAATCGTTTAAAAATAGGTTTATTATTTAAATCCCATTCATGCGCACCCACTCTGATGTAATAATCTTTGCCAACCAAACTACTTGGAACGGTAACAGTAACTACACTACCTGGAGCTACATACATGCCTGTAGGACGAAAGGCATGCTCAGTTCCTTCATTATTAATATCATAAGACGGATTGATACCCCATGGATCACCAAAATCAGCTCTGATAGAGATCGTATTATTTACCGTAGGATCAGTAGGAGGTTCTACTTCACCAGGAAAACTCACACAAGAATTAAATTTAATACCATCAATCAGCTCCGGAAATGCAGTATACACTTCAGGTGTAAATACAAAGTCAAATAGTCCCTGCTGAAGCGCAATAATCGCCCTTTCCAATTCAAGACCAGGAGATATCGATGGATCTTTGTTAAAGCCGTTTTGAGTGTTGGGCGTTGTAAATAGAGGGCCGATTTCAAGATCATAATTAGCCATGACGTCTTGAGCCTTTACTATCAGCATTTCACTTTCCGCAAGTTTGTCAGAATAAATATAGATCGTGTTTTTTAATTGGCTGAGTTCATCACCTGTAAGCGTCTGCAGTCCGTTGATGTGACCTTGTAAATCATCTAAAGCAGAAATCAATATATCACTATTAAATGGAACCGGTTTAACCCAAACTCTGTGGATAGTGCTATGCTCAGATTGGATTAGGGTTCCATCGTCATTTCTTACATCATCTACATTCCAACGTCCGCTCGTATTTATTTCCCATGCATAAGTATTAAATCTTAAAAAAGGAGCACGTGTAAATACTTTATTCCCTGCACTATTCGGATTGCTTCCTCCAGCCTTATCTGGTAAATTGGCAGTATGGTCATCTCTTTGAATATTCTTATAAGTGATTTCTGGCGCAAATGACGCTTCCATATCTGATTGGAATTTGCCAAGAACAGGACTTTCAAAATGTATCTTCCTCTCATGATGAGAAGTTTCTGCTTCCCACCTTAGCCATAGATCAGAATCAGGAATGCTGGCAGCAATAGTCTGTGCACCATGCCCCCACTTACTCGCATCTCCACTCAAATCAGTACCTAATGGACTATCGTCAAATATAGGCAAATCAGTACCAGGTTGAATGACACTTAAATTTGGATTCGTGCCTCCTGCATGATGATATTGCAACCATAATACCCAACCTTCCTCGTCTACATATCCTTGAAAATCACCCCCTCCAAAGTTAAAAGTATAGGTACCTTCTGATAGCCCTTGAGCATCAATAAGACTTGTGATTTGTCCAGTTAATGAAAATGGAATAGTAATTACGGATAGTAAGAAAATGAAACTTAAAGATTTTTTCATAAGATATATTTTGAGATAAGATGATTTATCATCTTAGGAATGAATCAATAATAAAGTTACATTCCTTATGAATGCAAATTAGAAAAAATAATAAAAGCAGAGATGTATTTCTTGTAAACTGTGTCTATTTTATTATTCAATTGAGCACCAAAACCAGTAATAACTATAACTATTGTTGAACGGATGATTGTATGTAGCATCTCTACGACGAAGGAGTAGATATGCTATCATACATAGTGTTATCCATAGGCTCTATACTATTCACCTTAGAAATTCAATCTAGTTACTTTTGAAGAATAATTAAAATCAGGATCATTGTTTTTATTCCTTGGAATAACTGACTTGTGTACTTTAGTTATATCATTTATTGTTTCTTCAGTTCGATACATCGTATTTGTTACACTTGTAGGATTATTAATCTGATCACTTAAGTTTGTAAACATTTGGACTAATTGACTCGGAAGATTTGGCTTGACAAATTTTACATTTTGTCCTCCTTTAGAAATAATAGTCCAGTCATAACGTACACCATATTCATAAACTAGGACATTAAGATTGTAATTAAACGTGTTCAGAATATTGAATTCATTAATCTCTAGTTTTGTAAAGGTGGGATCATTGTTTGAGTCAAAATCTAAATTTTGTGGAATAGAATTATGAATCCAATTGTATGAATATCCTGAAGTAAGATTGTTACCAGCTATATTCAGTTTTATTTTACTTACATCTATCGCTTCATTAAAATACAAAAGTATACTTTCGCCATTTTGCAGCTCCGAAAAATATGTTTGGCGTTGAGTAGTTATATATTTCCCCTCTTGGTCACATACCTTTACTTTGATTCGCCATTCATCATTTCTTTCTAACTCGACTTTATGTTCAATAGTTGATGAAAAATCATTGAAAGAAACAGTATGATTCATTGATTGTGTTTCATTATCCCAAGTCCAATCCTGTCTTGGAATTACAATACTTTTTAACTCCATGCCCTGCTGTCCCCTTATTGCTATTTGATAATTAGCATCCCATAATATACTTGATGCCCAACCATCTATAATTAAAGTATCTCCTCTTAATAAAAGTGAATCGGAATTAGAATCATTGATGGGATTAATTGTTTCATAGAATTGAATTACATCCGTAATGTATAAAGTAGCTTTATTTCTATCCACAGGTTCACTTTGAAAGCATAAATCTTTTTCCCAATCACGAGAAAGATTTAGTTCAGACCCAGATTTTACATCTGAGTAAGAAACAATGCTGAACTCTTGTTCTGTTACGAACCCTAAAGTAGCATTTACAACTATTCCTGTATCTAAAGACAGACTAACATTGAAACCTAATTCAGTTGCAGTTGTATCAAATAGTGTTTCACCATTCAAATTACTTAAAACAATAAATTTTGAATTGGAACTATTACTTCCTTCTGAGCTGATAAACAAATCAAAATTATGTGTTACATTTTCTATTTCCGTTTCTTTAGGTGTTATTTCGGTTTGCAAATCATCTTTGTTACATGCTAGTATTAGCATTGAAAGAAGAAAGATGGATGCGATTTGACTCTTAATATTGAACTCCATTTTATTTAGATGAAAAATTTTCATTTTATTTCTCTTTGTATTTAACTTCTGACTAACGTAAAATATTTATGTTGAATTTCAATTCTTTATATATCTGTCTCTTATACACATCTCCGAGCCCACGAGACAGGCAGAAATCT
>CAJXUU010000146.1 GCA_913061325.1 uncultured Saprospirales bacterium
ATTACACTAGATGCAACAAATTTAGAGATTTGTATTGGTGAGAGTACTGTAATTATAGCAACAGGAGGAGATAGTTATGTATGGGACAATACACTTCCAGTTGGAGCGAGTCATGAGGTAAGCCCAACATCAACGACTACATATAATGTAACAGGAACAGATATTAATGGGTGTGAGAATATTGCGCTAATAACAATAACCGTAAATCCACTCCCAACAATTACACTAGATGCAACAAATTTAGAGATTTGTATTGGTGAGAGTACTGTAATTACAGCAACAGGAGGAGATAGTTATGTATGGGACAATGCACTTCCAGATGAAGCCAGTCATGAAGTAAGCCCTATAATAACAACTACTTATAATGTAATTGGAACTGATACCAATGGCTGTGAGAATACTGCACAAATTACAATAATAGTTAATGAACTGCCTACAGTTGATGCAGGTACTTATCCTGACATGTGTGCGGATGATGAGGCTATCCCTCTAGTGGGGGCACCTATTAATGGTGTGTTCTCAGTGAGTTCTGTCGTATTAACAAGTTTCGATCCTGCAGATTTTGGAGCTGGAACACATACAATTGATTACGTTTTCCAAAATGTAAATGGTTGTGTAGATTCTGCATCTACAACTATAAATGTGAATGCAACACCAACACTTGAACTAGTATCTGTTGATTGTTCAATGGATCTTAATTCTTATGTAATTACTTTTAACTCTGATGCTACGATAACAGCAGGAGGGGAGACAGTAAGTGGAAATCAAGTAATAGACATAGCGATAACAGATGATATTATTTTAACTGCAACATCAACGGATGGTTGTATTATAGAATTACCAGTATCAGCACCACAATGTGATTGTGAAGAAATACAGACTACTGTTTCTGGAGGAAATGTAGCAATATGTTTTGGAGAAACAACACCAGTTGTATCAGCTTCGGCAAATGTAGGTCTAGTTATTGACTGGTTTTCTCAGCCTACTGGATCAACTTCACTCTTAGAAGCTGCGACTAACGATTATCAATCACCTGAGACAGTTGTCGGAGTATATACATATTATGCTGAAGCTAGAAATCCAATCGATAATTGTACGAGTAGTACGAGAACTGAAGTGACTCTGACAATTAAGGCACTTCCTATTATTACGAACACAGATTTGACAGCAGAAATATGTTCTGAAGATTTAACTCCTGGGTTCTCACTTACATCTGATCAAGCAGGAACTACATTTAGCTGGTCTGTTGTGGCTAATGATGTTGATGGCAGTTTCTCTAATGGAGTAGGAAATATTCCATCAGAGGCACTAACAACAAATGAAATCCAGGGTACAGTTACATATACAGTTATACCAACTCTAGATGGTTGTGAAGGACTACCAGTTGACTTTATTGTGACTGTAAATGGTCTTCCATCTATTACAATTGATGATAAAGAATGTTCTGCAGATTTATCAACATATACAATAACATATACATCTGATTTTGATGTTTCCTCTTCTGAAGGTACTGCAATTTCAAATGGATTTGAAGGAATAGTTAGTGAGACAATTGTAACTCTAACAGTAACGAATGCAGCAACTGGATGTACAGAAGAAGTTATCGTAACTCCACCTCAATGTGATTGTGATGATATAGCTGCTCCAATTAATCCTGCGAATCAAGAGATATGTATAGGTGAAGCAGCTGTGGCATTAATAGTAGAAGTAGGAAGTGACATTACAGTAAATTGGTACTCAAGTGCAATAGGTGGAACGTCATTAGGAATAGGAACTTCCTTCACGCCTGCAGATGTACTTGTAGGTGTTTATACTTACTACGCTGAAGCAACTGATGATATTACTGATTGTATAGGTGAAACAAGAACGGAAGTGATATACACTATACATTCTTTGCCTTCAATCACAATTGATAGCAAAGAATGTACTCCTGATCTATCAATGTATGTGGTTACATTCACTGGTACTGACGTTACAGTAACTTCAACAAATGGTACTCCAAGTGGAAATGAGATCACTGTAGACGCCAATATAAATACAACACTAACAATTACGGATAATATCACTGGATGTATCTCTACATTAGAAGTAGTGGCACCTGATTGTGAATGTTCTATAGTAGCAGCTCCAGTATCCGGTGGCAATGCAGTAATGTGTGAAGATGATGATACCGTTCCTACTTTGACAGTCACTGTAGAACCAGGTATGGAAGCTAGATGGTATTTAGGAATTGATCTTGTAAATAGTTCACTTTCATATACTCCAATTGTGACAGCTCCAGGTATTTATAACTATGAAGTAGAAGCTATAAACCCAATAGACAATTGCGTTAGCGCAACAAGAATAGAAGTAAGATTAACTATCAATGCGCTTCCAACAGTAGCCATCTCTGATAAAGAGTGTTCTATTGATTTGCAAACCTATAGTATGACTGTCACAACTGACGGTACTTTTATGACTTCTCATGGTAATCCATCTGGAAATGTAATAACAGGAATCCCATCTGGTCAAGAAGTCACACTTACAATAACTAAAGATGGATGTACAATTACAGAAACTGTAATAGCTCCAATTTGTGATTGTGATCCAATAGATGCTCTAGTAATTGATAATGAAGAAATTTGTTTAGGGGCTAATGCTCCAACATTCACAGGTGGAATTGGTGCTGATGAAATAATAGATTGGTTTGAATCTGACTGTTCTACTTTAATCATGACAGGAACTTCATTTACGCCATTAGATCTAAATGCTGGAGTTTATACTTACTGTGCTCAAATCAGAAATACTCTAGATGATTGTATTAGTGATGCTACTTCATTTACATTTACAATAAATGATCTACCATCAATTAGTTTAGTAAGTGCAAATTGTACTGCAGACTTTTCTATGTACAGTGTGACTGTGAATGGAACAGGAACGATAACATCTACATTTGGTAATGCATCAGGAAATACAATAACTGATATAGCAATAGGAACTGACATTGTGGTAACTATCATAGATGACAAAGGATGTGAGAATACATTAAATGTTACATCACCAATTTGTTCATGCGGAACAATCGATGCTCCAGAAGCGTCAGATGTTGAGATATGCTTTGGAGAATCAAATCCAACATTGGTAGGCACAGTTGCAGGTGCAGATGAAATTATTGATTGGTACGAATCAGATTGTGCTACACTTCTAGCAAGTGGTCTATCTTACATACCAATGCCAACAGCGCCAGGTGTATATTCATACTGCCTTCAAACAAGAAATACAATAGATGACTGTACAAGTGATGTTACGACGACAGTTACATTTACTATACATGAATTGCCTACTATCAGTTTAGTGAGTACGTCATGTTCTGCTGACTTTAGTACTTATGATGTAGTAGTTATGGGGACAGGTGTGATCTCATCTGATACTGGAACTCCAAGTGGAAATACCATAACTGGAATAGCAGCTGGAACTGATATAATCGTAACTATTCTAGATTCGAATGGTTGTAGCAATACTCTAGCTGTAACGGCACCTGTGTGTGCATGTGATCCAATCGATCCTCCAGTAAGTGGAGGTGATATGGAGATTTGCTTTGGAGAATCAAATCCAGTATTGACAGCAGCAGTAGGTGCTGACGAAATTGTAGAATGGTATGAATCAGATTGTACTACTTTATTAGGAAGCGGTCCAACATATACACCATCACCAACTGCAGCGGGAGTTTATTCATACTGCTTAATAACTAGAAATACAATAGATAACTGTACAAGTGATAATACAACTACTGTTACTTTAACAATACACGAATTGCCAACTATCACGTTCGGAACACCAGAGTGTAGTCCTGACTTACAATTATATTCGGTGACATTTGTCTCTACAGATAATGTGGTATCTAATTATGGGTTAGTTATTGGAAATACCATTGTTGATATTCCAACAGGAATGGATGTAGAAGTTACTGTGACTGATGTAAACTCATGCTCTAACATCGTTACAATTACGGCTCCAGAATGTGAATGTGATGAAGTAGAAGCACCTACATTATTAATTAACGATTCAGTGTGTTTCAATGAAACAAATACAGAGTTGACAGTTTCTGCGACAGCTGGTACTACTGTAACTTGGTATGATTCTGCAATAGGTGGAACAGAATTAGTTACAGGATTAACTTATACATCACCAGAAACTGACGCTGGAACATATACTTACTATGTAGAATCTGTGAATACAATGTCTGGATGTATTAGTGATAGAATTCCAGTACTATTTACAATATTCGATCTTCCTATTATAACGGTAGATGCTAAAGAATGTGCAGCTGATAAATTGACATATGATGTTACTATTTCAGGAGATGTAACATTGACTACTGTAACAAATGGAATTATTTCTGGGAACATGATTTTGGGAATACCAGCCAATACTAATGCTACAGTAACATTCACTGATAATATAACTGGATGTGAAAATAATCAAGAAATTATTGCTCCTGATTGTGATTGTGATGTAATAGCTACACCAATCAGTGGAGGAGATCAAGAGATTTGTTTCGGTGATACTAACCCGTTCCTCTCTGTTCAATCTGTGACAGATATAACGTTCAATTGGTACACAGAGACAACAGCAGGAATATTTCTAGGTTCAGGGAATACATATATGCCTTTAGATGATCAAATTGGAATTCATACATACTATGTAGAGGCTAAAGCTAATGATGGATGTATTAGTAATACTAGAACATCAGTATCACTAACAATAAATGCACTGCCAACATTGGTAGAGGATACAAAAGAATGCGATTCAAGTTTATTGACTTATTCAGTAACCGTAATCGTATCAGGAGATATTACAAATCACACTATAGGTGATTTGAATGGAGTTGAAATTTCAAACATACCTACTGGAATGTCTGTAAAAATAACAGTTACAGATCCAATTTCAGGTTGTGAAAATGAATTTGATATCACGTCACCAGTATGTGATTGTGAGGATGTTCCAGAACCAACTGTTTCAGATGATGAAAATTGTTTTGGAGATGTGAATCCTTTCTTAGTTGCTGACACATTAGCTGGTTATACAATTGATTGGTATGAAATGGAAGTTGGTGGAAATGCACTTATGCTTAATAGCGATATGTATCAACCAACTCAAACTACTTCGGGATTAATTACAATATGGGTATTAGCTAGAAATCCAGAAAATGAATGTGAGAGTGACAGGGTCCCTGTTACATTAATTATTCATGAATTGCCTACTATGATTGTAGATGCTACAGATTGTTCTTCTGATCTTACAATGTACTCAGTAAGTTTCACGACTACCGCAAATATAACAATGGTATCCGCCGGAACAATAAATGGAAATCAGATTATTGATATTCCAGCAGATATGGATGTAGAAATCAATATACAAGATCCAGTAACTGGTTGTGAGAATATTATAAATGTAATTGCTCCAGATTGTGACTGTATTGATGTAGAAGTGCCAGTAAACGGAGGAGATCAGGAGATTTGTTTCGGTGAAGTAAATCCTGCACTTACCGCAAGTACAATTGCTGGCAGTGAATTGAATTGGTATACAGATAATACGATTGCAACTGCTTTTCAATCAGCTACAGATTCTTATTTGGAAACTGAAACTGCTCCAGGTGTTTACTCAGTATTTGTATCAGCTACTGATTTACTTACAGGTTGTGAAAGTGATAGAATTGAAATTTCACTGACAATTAAAGTAATTCCATCCATTACAAATATTGATAGAGAAGAAACTATCTGTTCTGGTGATATAAGTACGGGCTTTGTTATTGAGTCTGATTATGCAAATACAACATATTCTTGGATAGCTAATGGACAAGATGTAACTGGATTTGATAATAATGGAATAGGAGATATAACTGCGTCACTTTTAACAACTAATACAAATCAAGAGGGCAGTGTTATTTATACTGTGACACCTTCTCTTAATGGATGCATAGGTGATGCAATGGATTTTGTAATACTCATTACTCCAACTCCAAATGCTGGTTTTTCTCAAAGTGCAGAATGTTATGATGATACAGAATTCATAATGAATGCAACTGGTAACGGAATATGGACTGCGGCAAATACTAATGCACTATTGGTAAATATCGAAAATGAAAATGATCCAAATACAAGAGTCATGGGATTCACAAAAGCTGGTTCATATCTATTTGAATGGACAGTTAATGGATGTTCAGAAAAGGTGTCTTTAATAATCAATGACAACTGTCCTTGTATTATAGAAAGTAACAACCTGTTAGATAATGTAGATGATACATATTGTATTACCACTGGAAATCTAATCCTAACGGGAGAAGAAGCACAACCAATAGGAGGTGTATATTCTTGGGAAGTGAATATCGATGGAACAGGGTTTATTCCTGCAACAGGTATCAATAATACCAAAGATTATGATGCATCTAACTTCGGAACAGGCAATTACCAATTTAGGAGGCTGTATGATGTACAAACATCACAAGGAGAATGTAGTCAAGAATCGAATGACTTAGAGTTCTTAGTCTTCTCTGATAAAATAAATCCAGGAGAGGTCATGTTTGATCCGAATCCGGTATGTGCAGGAGATACACTTTTCTTAATGGTAGATGATTATAATTCAAATTTGACATATAACTGGGCCGTGAGCTCAGGTAATGCAAGAGTAATCTATCAATTGGATAGTATGTCTAACATTGTGGTTGAATCAGCAGGATCAATTACTGTTTCAGTAACTCAATCGCTTGAAGGTTGTTCTGAAGGAGACACCTCAGATGCATCAACATTAGATATCGAAGTATTTGCAGTTCCTAGGGTTAATTTAGGTGTTGATACTACATTCTGTGAACTAGATGAGACTTACTTCCTCAATCCAGGTGTATTTGAAGAATACTTGTGGCATGATGGCTCAGAGGACCAAGAATTTGAAGTAGAAGGAGAAGGAACCTACAGTGTATCTGTAACAGATACTACAGGTTGCATTGCTAAGGATGAAATAGATGTCAAATCATTTTGTTGTGATTTTGTTTGGCCTAATATTATAAAAGCGGATGGTAGAGGAGAAAATAATATGTTTGAGATTACAGATATCTATGGATGTGCTATTTCATCGAAATTATACATCTATGATAGATGGGGTAACCTTGTTTTCTTAGGAGAAGATACAACAGAGTGGGATGGTTTTTTTAATAATGAACCAGTAGAGCAAGGTGTATATGTATTCATCTACAAATACAAAGCTGAAGACGCCGATAGAGAAATATTTGAAGACAAACTATCCGGGGATATCACAGTAATTAGAGATAGATAATAATAAATTATATTGATAATAAATGACATGGTGCAATAGTAGACATGGTCAAAGAATTGTACTCTAATTTGAGAGTATTAAAGTTGCAAATTAGTTTTTAGTGGCGATACAGGAGGAGAGTCCTGTGTCGCTTCTTTTTTTCGCGGCTACATGAAATTAGGATTATATAATTTGTTTGATGCTTTTTGAGGTTATTTTTATTAGCATTAATTATCAAATTGTAAGCGGGTATAATTGCTATTCCTTTTTTAATCTAAAGAATTTTCCCATGCTTGCATTGGGTGTGGCATAATGGTTTCTATCTTTTGGGGATGGAATTATCTCATATCAACAAGAGTCATAATAAAAGTCTTCTGTTGTACCACATAGTATGCCCGACCAAATATCGGAGGAAGGTATTTACGAAAGGAGTTGAAAAGACCTTAAAGAAAACATGTAAACTAATAAGTGAGCGATATGAAATACACTTTATAGAGATAGGTATGGATGAAAACCATATACATTTTCTAGTACAAAGTGTACCGACATATTCGGCAAAGGAGGTAGTTCAAACAATAAAAAAGCATAAAGCCATAGAAATATTCAATCATCATCAAGAAGTGAAAGAAAAATTATGGGGAGACAAGTTTTGGACAAGTGGCTATTATGTAAATACGATAGGACAATATGGTAATGCTTCAGTAATAAAAAAGTATGTTGAAAATCAGGGGAAAGAATATAAAAAGTTATACTCGACTCAATTAAAGCACTTCTAGTAAGGTTTTAGTGGAATCTTGATACTCCGTTAGCTTGCTGCGGAGTAGTTCATTAGAAACACACAGTTATAAGAAAGTATTCGATTAGTAAATTATAAACCTTACAGTTGCAGGTATAATGTAAAGTAATTGTCAATAAGATTATAAACTCCAAGAATTGCTCTACTTGGTATACGATTTGCCTTCAACAGTTGTCAGATATAGACAATCCCAAGAGTCTTTTTATAATTGGACAAAAAATTATAAAAGCAATCAACGACTTAATATTTGAAAGGCAAATTGCATTTGAATATTTGAATTGTAAAGTATTAGGCAGTTATGATAATAAAATAAAATAAGGTTCATTTAAAAATTAAATTTACCTTTTGGAAACAGTATAGCCAAGTTTGAAATACTTTGCAGTACTAACATTTAGTATACAATTTTGTCTTACCAACAATTTTTCTTTCGCGACCACATACGTTATTCCTTATGTGGTGTTATAGAAAATAATATTTCAAGAGTTCAATAATGGATTAATAGTAAAAGCTAGGCGTATTAATGTCTAGGATTTGTGTTTTAACCAACTTGACTCAATGACTTTTAATAAATTTATTAGAAGAACTAGATTAGAAAGCCTTTTCAAGATACTGCGTTTAGTACTTGTTGTATTTTCTATTTTACCTGTTTCATTATCTACAGCTTCGGGACAAAGTTGCGGAGATACAGTATATGATACTGGCGGCGCAAGTGGATCATATAACAATAACGAAAATTGGTCTCAAACGTATAATGCAAGTGCTGGAGAAGTAATTCAACTCTCATTCAGCCGGTTTAATGTAGAAAATAATTTTGATTACTTATACATCTATGATGGAACTGATGATTCGGCGCCACAATTAGCACAACTAAGTGGTACTTCTCTTCCATCGGATTATACATCCTCGAGTAATGTTATATCAATCAAATTTACTTCTGATGGTTCAATCGTTAGAGTTGGATTTACATTTACTATTTCATGTATAACTATTACGGTGCCAGAATGCCTTGTAATAACAACCCCAGGAGTTGCTAATTTATATTCTTGGGAAGCTTCAAGCACTTTAATTGGGCAAGTTGGTAATACAGTTGATTTTGAAGCAATGTCATTAAGTTTTGATGGCCAAACAATATATACAGCTGATGATTCCAATTTTGTTGCAATTAATCCATTAACTGGAATATTTGCAGGAATGGGTGAAGTAGGATCGGCTGACGGTGCTTTAGGAACAATAACGATTAGTGATATTGATGGAATGGCGATTAATCCAAATAATGGTTTAAAAAATCACTTTCATAATTATTATTGGTTTGGATATTATAAAAACATTTAAATACTTCTACATGGAAGAATCAAAATTTCTCGCTATTAAGGGATTATCTTATATATACAGGTTCACCTTTTCAGGCTTAAAAGTTATTTTTTTTATAAATGCACTACTAATTTCAACAGTATCTGCAAGTCCAAATTTATCACCCGAGAATACACCAGAATTATTCAGTGTTTACGAAGATACAATTACTTATAAATCACCTTGTTTTATTGATGATATTGATCGTAATGAAAATGATCCTAGTTGCCATTTAATTGATTATCCAATTAATAATAGAAATGCTAATAAAGTAAATATAATTTCAGATGTTTCATTACTTAGTCCACTTTCAATAGAGTCAGAAACTATATCAAAATCGATTTTGAGTTTAGTGAAAAATAAATCTTTGAATAGTGATTCTAGCAATTGCAAACGTGATATTTGCTTAGAGGACAAATTATCAAAGCATGAAACAGTTTTTACAACATCTGAAACACTACCTGCAGGAACTTTATTTATTCCATTTGGTAATTCTTTTCAGAATTCTACTATTCGAGCATACGGACTGGCGGTTCATCTTCTTCATGCTGACATTCCATTAAAATGGATAATTGAACCTACTAAGGGGAAGGATGGGATTGATTTTTCTGCAAACAGTAGAAGAATTTATCCATCTTCAAATACGACACAAGTGCGTGATTTTAGAGCGGGACCTATAGCTATCCAGCCAGGATTTGAGAGCCAGGCAGCAGCTGTTATTAGTTCATTTAATGCGGGAGGATCTAATGTTGATGTATATGAATTGCAACAAAGCGTAAGCGTTCCTGTCCACTCCACATTGCTGCACAAACCAAGAGCATTGGTAGGGTATGATAACTCTGGTATACATACTATCATTTTTAGTGCTGCGGGACTTAGTTCAGGAATACATTATGCAGTTGGTGACACTCCCGATCTTACCAGCACTTCTTGCTTTACGTTAGCTACTCAGCCTCATGATGACGGTATAACCTTAGCGGATAAGAATGCCGTAGAAGATTTTGTAAAAGCGGGAGGAAACTTTTTTGCCCAGTGCGCAGCTGTGAGAGGGTATACTCAGCATGGATTATTGTCAACCTACCAAGATGATGGAAGTACAGGTGGAAGCCTTTTGTATGATAATCACGGTGAACCGATGGCACAATTTGAAGGAGTTATAGCTGATAAGGGCGGAAGTTTAGTATCTATGAAACTTAACTCTGATCCAGGTGACCGAATTGTATATTCTAGTGGTGATGGGTCACGGTATAAGGCCTACGTGGGTTTTGTTTCACTTAACCCAGGTGTTACTGCTGGAGGATATGTTCATTATTTGGGTGGCCATTCACATAAAAAAACAAATGGTCAGCTGATGGTATTGAATGCGCTGTTACGTCCAGCAGATAGACCATCTGAATGTGGCTTGACTATTGGACCTGAAGCAAATGACGATCAATCTGTTTTGTTAAGTTGTGGTGAAAATGTGACTGTGGATGTATTAGCAAACGATGATAATCCTACGGGAGGAACATTGACGATTAGCCTTTTGTCTAATGGTAATAGTGGTACATTCTCGCTAATGGGAACAAATATTCAGTACACACCAAATGATGGCTATTGGCCTGGAGCTGATGTTGCTACATATCAAATTTGTGATAGTTATAATAGTTGTGCAAACGCGACAGTTTCTGTTTTCGGAGATAATAATATTGATATCTCAGGTTCTGTTTATAATGATGCTAATATCAATGCAACACTAGACAATGGTGAAAACGGAACAAACAATATTACTGTCGAAATGTATGAAGACGCAAACTCAAATGGATTTATAGATGCTGGGGATAATTGGATAGCATCAGATAATACGAACTCTACCGGGGAATTTTCATTTTCAATTACTGAAATAACAACTGCAGCTACTACTACAATTAGTAACCTTGCTATAAATAGTAGTGGTAATGATTCGTATCAAATCAAAGGTGGAAAAAATTATACATCTGATTATGAAGATGGCAATATCAGATATAAAGGTTTTAGATTTCCAAATATCAATATACCAGAAGATGCAGTTGTTGTAAGTGCATCGATAATTTTCTCTGGGTATTCAGGAGGAAGTACATCAGTCGAAATTAGGGCAGAAAATTTAAGTGCCCCTAGTTCCTATTCAAATTCAAATAACTATTTATCTACTCGAAATGTTACTTCTTCTAGCACATATTGGGGAATAGGAGGTTTTAATAATAATCAGAATTATACAACACCTAATTTTTCAAGTGTTGTTCAAGAAGTAGTAACAAATAATAATGGATTACAACATTTGTCTGTTATAATGAGTAACACGACAGGCACTTACGTTGGTTGGAATTACGACGATTATATTCCAAGTAAATTTCCTAAATTGAATTTGATATATCAAATTCCTGGAGACCCCTTAGAATATTTATTAACTACAAACACGGCCACTTTACCTTTAAATAGTTTACTGACAACGGATAATATAGAGGCTGTAGCCCTTAATTCGTTTGGAGAGTTGCATTGCAACAATGATTTTGGTTATTTTATTCCAAATCCTTCCATTGAAACAGTCAAATTAAGTGCAATTACTAATGATGTTTTGCCACTAGGTAATAGTTTAGGTGATGAAATCACTTATACAATTTCTGTTACAAATACAGGAGATATAGAACTAAATAATGTATTTCTCTCTGATACAATAGTTAACTTTTTTAATGAAACATTAGCTTTAAGTAGCGGACCTGATTTTATAAGCTCTAGTAATGGAAGTTTAGAGGGGACTCTGCGTATAGGTGAATCAGCTTCCTATTCTGCAACATATATCCTGGACCAAAACGATGTAGATGCTGGTGGTGTGCAGAATAGGGTTACGGCTCGAGGTACTAGTCTAAATAACGTTGTAGTAAAGGATAACAGTGAAGTCTTTGATAATATATTGCAATCCCCATTATTGGAGGTAGTTAAAATAGCGAATATTTCCGAAGTTTGTGTAAATGATTTAGTTACATATACAATTAGTGTTTTTAACACTGGTAATGTCACCTTAAATAATATTACGCTTTTAGATACGTTGAGAGACTTTTCTGGAAATACTCTAATTTTGTCTACCGAGCCTACATTTATTAATGCTGATCTTGGAAGTTCTGAGGGAATATTAATGGTAGGTGAAACAGCAAATTATACAGCTGCTTATACTCCTGATTTTAATGATTTTACTTCTGGAGGTTTAAATAACCGATTAACAGCTACTGGAGAAGATTCATATGGAAACCAGGTTGAAGACAACAGTGGAGATGTTGATGTAATAATTAATTCGTTACCTAATTCATCTATAACTACTGATGGTGAAATTACATGTAGTAATTTAGAAGTTACTTTGTCTGTGTATCCTACGGGGATGACTTATCTATGGTCTGGAGGAGGTGCAGGGCAAACAAAGACAGTATCGACTGCTGGTTCATACAGTGTAACGGTGACTAATTCTGATGGATGTACAGATGTAGCAACTACATTAGTACTTGAAGATACATTATCGCCAACGGCTGATGCGGGTGCAGATGTAGAGATATGTGTAGGTGAAGGTACTACATTAACAGCAAGTGGAATTGGAAGCTATACTTGGACAGATGGGAGTACAAATTCTAATTTGAGTGTTTCGCCAATTATAACAACGATATATACAGTTACAGTTACGGCAGTAAATGGCTGTGAGGATACAGATGAAGTACAAGTAATAGTAAATCCATTACCAAATTCAAGTGTAAGCGATGATGGAAACATAACATGTAATAAACCTATTGCAGAACTTACAGCAATTCCAGGTGGATTAAGTTATATCTGGACAGGAGGGAGTACCAACCAAACAATAAGTGTAATTACAGGGGATGAATACTTTGTAACTGTGACAGATGTGAATGGATGTACAGCGGTCACTTCAATTAGTGTTCCTATGGATACATTATCGCCAGCGGCTGATGCGGGTGCAGATGTAGAGATATGTGTAGGTGAAAGTACTACATTAACAGCAAGTGGAATAGGAAGTTATTTATGGGATAATGGAGATACAAATGCGAGTCTTACAGTAAGTCCAATTATAACAACGATATATACAGTTACAGTTACGGCAGTAAATGGCTGTGAGG
>CAJXUU010000147.1 GCA_913061325.1 uncultured Saprospirales bacterium
GATTTCTGCCTGTCTCGTGGGCTCGGAGATGTGTATAAGAGACAGGCTTTAAATATATTGGAGTCTATTCGTCCACAAGCTCTTATTGACAAAGGAGATTACATTGATGCTGGATCATTCGACTTGGAATTGACAAGGATGTCTCTAGCTATGCAAAACAAGGGGTATGCAAACTTTGCAACTAACTATCTTAGCATAAAAGGCGATAGTTCTCTTAATAACCACTCGGTGGATATATTTCTGGAATTAATGCCACCATTACCAGATTCTACACACCAAAAATATACTATTGGAGATATAAATATCTATACTGATTTCCATAAAGATCAAGATACTTCCAAATTAAATATCGGGCAATTTAGAAATAGATATTATCACAGTCAGAATGAAAACTTTTTAGTAAAACCTAGTTCCATAGACAATGCAATATTCTTAGAACCTGGTTCAATATATAATCGTGAATCTAGATCAAAAACCAGACGTAAGCTTTCGGAACTAGGTTCCTATAGATTTGTAACATTGAATGCAAAACTAGATGAGGTACATGATTCCATAATAAATTACGACATTATGCTTACTCCTTTTCAAAAGAAGTGGGTAGCAGATTTTGGTTGGGACTTTTTTATATCGAGTACAAGTCAATCCAGTAATGGAAGTAACCAAGTATTTGGATTCTCTTTAAATAATCAATTAAAAAACAGGAATTTTCTCGGTGGAGCTGAGCAGTTTACGCTTTCTACAGAGGTAGGAATGGAAATTCAGATTGATTCCATTTCATCTAATTCTATTATAAGATCAAGATCAATAGGAATCAATGCCGCAATTGAGATTCCAAAGCAAAAGAGTTTACTAGGTTTATCTTCTACAATGAAATTATTTGGAAAGCAAATCTCACAAAGTTTTAAAGAAAACACGACTACAACCATACAAGCGGGTTATAATTATAATGATCTGATAGATAATTACAGCAGATCATCCTTAAATGCGAGCCTATCTTATAATTTTAAACCTAATAAAAAATCACGTTTTGTGATTAGGCAAATGGGTCTAGAATACAATGATTATGAACTCACAAAAATATTCTTTGATAGAATAAAAGACAATACTCTGCTATTGAGGTCATTTGATGACAATTTACTTACGGGACTTTTCTTCAGAGATTTAACCTATATATACACCAAACCTGTCAACAGTGAAGGGAATAGCTTCACATTCATATCGAACTTTGAATTGAGTGGAGGAGAAACATTCTTAGCTAATAAATTATACAACCTTGTGTCAGGTAATTCAAGTGATTGGAGATTGACCAATGATATTGAATTTGCCAAGTATGCGCGACTAGAATTAGATCCAAGGTTCTATGAGTACTTTTCAGATAGACATTCTTTTGCTGCTAGGCTATATGCTGGTATCATTGTTCCTTATGGAGGTAGCACCGCAGCACCATTTTTTAAGCAGTTCAGTGTTGGAGGCCCAAACAGTCTTAGAGGTTGGGATCAAAAAGAACTAGGACCTGGTGGGTATTCAGAAAAACTTCTAGTGCCAGATATAAACCAAAACTTCTACCAAACTGGAGACATTAAACTAGAGGCGAATGTAGAGTACAGATTTGACCTTTTCTATATTTTCGAAATGGGTCTTTTTATCGATGCTGGTAATGTGTGGACACTTAAAGAAAATGCTGATAGGCCTGATGCAAATATCACAAGTGACTTTACAAAACAAATTGCAATAAGTGCGGGTTACGGTTTCAGATTTGATTTCACTTACTTTAATATTAGATTTGATTTTGGCTACAAACTTAGGGATCCTTATGTTTTGGATGACAATGATAGTTATTGGTATAATTGGGAAGAAATCAAAAATCAAA
Organism: uncultured Saprospirales bacterium; assembly: GCA_913061325.1. Classification (GTDB taxonomy): domain Bacteria; phylum Bacteroidota; class Bacteroidia; order Chitinophagales; family Saprospiraceae; genus CAJXUU01. The sequence goes on from CAJXUU010000147.1 coordinate 1,871, forward strand.
AATTTGGTAATTTTCAAGTTGCTGTAAATTATCCCTTTTAAAGATGTTGGATAAAATCAGCATCATCATGCCAGTAAGAAATGGCATTCCTTTCCTTCAAGAGTGTTTAGATTCTATTCGAAATCAAACTTATGCTAATTGGGAATTACATGCTGTAAATGATCACAGTACCGACGAAACTCAACAGATATTAGAACAATATGCGGAACTTGACAGTCGTATAAAACCAACTCATAATTTAGGCAAAGGAATTATCAAAGCATTAATTACTGGGAATAATTTATCAATTGGTCAATACATCACAAGAATGGACGCTGATGATATTATGCCACCTAAAAAACTAGCAACATTATATGATTTACTCGCAAGACAAAACTTGAGTGCATTAGCTACTGGACACGTCAAGTACTTTAGCGAAACTGGTGTCAAAGATGGATATAAATCGTATGAAACATGGCTCAACCAACTCTGTGTAAACAACAATCATTATCAATACATCTATAAAGAGTGTGCAATTGCATCTCCAGCTTGGATGATGAGAAGAGATTACTTTGAAGAGATTGGTGGGTTCGAATCAGAAACATACCCTGAAGACTATGATTTATGTTTCCGTATGTATGAACATAAAGTCAAAATTATCCCTACAAATACAATTGTACATCATTGGAGAGATCACGGGAGTAGAACCTCTAGAACCGACGAAAACTATGCAGACAATAGATTCTTAACCCTCAAGCTATACTACTTCCACAAAATTGAAGTACCCAAGCATGATTCTTTCATATTGATTGGCGCAGGTAAAAAGGGTAAAACCGTTGCTAAGTTTTTGAATTTGCAAGAAGTCCCTTTTACTTGGGCAACTAATAACCCCAAGAAGATAGGAATTGATATTTATGATAAAACACTAAAAAATTATAATGAAATTTCGTTTGATCACAATCATTCTGCTATTATAGTGTCTGTAGCCAACAAAGATGAACAAACCGAGATCAAAAATCGATTACAAAACATTAATCTCAACAGAGTCTATTTTTTATGTTGATTCCCTTTTCGTATAAACACCTGTTTTAAAATTGGGTATATTCACTCAATAGTTAGCCGATTAAAGCCATATCTTTGAATTGTAAATATTAACAAAGAGATTAAGATCAAAATAACCTTTCTAATATTTTAGTAACACATTTCGTAATAAATTAAGACAGTAAATAGGACAATTTACGTCTTGTACTATTAATCATTAATCATACAATTCCATAAACGAATCTAAGCAAAGGCATTGATTTAGCAATGCTATGACTCATGGTTTCTTACGATCAAAAATGTGTGCAACAAATTAAAATAATGAGAATTAGCATACTCTATTTAAAATAAAAAATCATCAGACATTCTTTATAGCATGTCTATTTAAATACCGCCAATTTTGGCAAAACCTCAAAAAACTTTATAATGGGACTAGCAGACAAATCTCAATACGAATACCTTTTCGAAGCCCTCGTTAAGGAATTTCCGGCTTTACAAAAACAACCATCTGGAGACAATGAACCTGGTGTTTATTTTCAATATACAGGACAACCTATTGAAGCCAAATGGGTCACAGGGAAAGACTACCCTGCCTTTGTTCTGGGTAACACCTCAAATGGTGACACGAGTGGCTTTTACAGTGGTTCTGATTCACAAATAAGTGAAAGTTTCAGAACTTACATGGCTTCTATAGCACCAACGAACATGCAAGCAGATCCTCAGTATCAAACCTACCAAAAACAGTTAGATGCTCTAATTGGTAATGGTACTACTATTTCAACTGATGCAAACAATGCATTTAAAACTTGGTTAGCACAAAATCCAGACTATAAAAAGGATTTCGAAGGTTTTGGAGGTTTTACAACATGGCTATCAGCTGAAGGAACAGCTGGTCCAAGTTGGAAAACAAAAATTGATCAGAATACGGCACAGCAAAATCAAGTCATTGCCAACCAAATTCTTTTAGTGAAAGCTATAGATCAGCCTTTAGCTGATGCTAAAGCAAAGGCTATCGATCCTGCCTATGAAGCTTCTTATGTGAATTCAGGAGTTACTATAAAAGCTCCGTTAACAAACATCCAAGCCCTTTCAGGTGCTTTGTCGGACTGGACATCGGCAGCTGCAGGACAATATGAACTTGACGCAACAATCAATGCAGAAAGTAAATATGTCGGATCATGGAATAGAAATGTTAAAACAACAGTCACAAAGAAGTGTTGTAGTGTTTCAACTCATACGGAAATTGATTATAATAGAATTCTTCAGGATTCTAAATACAATTTCAATATTAAAGCAGTTGGAGCTAGAGTATTTACAGCAAATCGTGGAGATTGGTATAATCCAGCATTCATGACAGCATCTAATGTAGAATTCCCTACTGGATCTAGATTTACATTGAAAGACTATTTTGGAGAAAATGGCATGTTAGCTATGATTCCTGTTTCATTTTTAGTTATTTATAAGCCTTCTGTTGAAATCACAATTTCGAAAACAACATATGAGCAGACTGTGAAAAACTATTTTGATGCCTCAGCAAGCGTTTCATTTTTTGGAATGGAATTCTCAATGGCTGCAGGAGAATCAAAAATGGTCAAAGAAATTGATAGCGAAACAGTAAAAATCACACTTGACGCGAATAGTGGACCAAATGCATTTCCAATGCTTTTTGGGGCTTCAAGCAAATCATATTTTAGACCTGGTCTAACATAGAAGATTCGAATTTGAAATTACTAAAATGAAGAAATCGCTACTATGGTATAGGCCCATGGTAGCGTTCTTCTATTCATTTAATATCCATAGCAGAAAACGATATTAAGGCAAAAAATCAGAATGTATAATTAATAATAAACTATTTTGACTTATGAGTATTGCATCAACACCAACACAATGGGATTATCTTAGAGAGGCAATTTTTAAAGAATTCCCTGCATTAAAACCGTCAGAAGAGAATTCTACTGTGTTCCAATTTAGCGGTACTCCATCAGAAGCTATTTGGGGAAGCGGTCAAGGTAATATTGGATTTACAATGGCAAATTCGTCACCTTCAGGAATAGGTAATTATTACTTTCAAAGCTCTTTTTCTATCTATAAATCGTATCAAAATTACCTTGAAGCAATTGATGGTGATAACAACACTCTAGAACGGGCAAAGAACGAAGCTTTCAATGATGCATACTATATGACTTTCATTGAAGGAAATGTGACATCTAATGTTCCATGGTCTTCGATAGCTTCAATAACGGCTGCACTTACAAAATGGACATCCGCTGGCCCTGATGCTCCTCCTGAACTAAATGTCACGATGACTGGAGCTGATTCAATAAAGACTTTCCTCCCATCAGAAACGACTTCATTATTGGTCGGTAAACAGCCTGAAAAAACGAGTGCTCTACAACGAATCATTGAAGATGAAAGAACTAGAAACAATACTATCTACAAAGTTCAAATTCAAGCTATCGGAGCGCAATCCTTTAATGTTTCAAGAAAAGATTGGTTTGATGCAAGTTGGTTATCCGCGTCTAATATTAAATTAACACAGAATTCATTTTTCACTCTAGACGATTTCTTTGATGATAATGGAACGTTAGTTCTTATTCCCATAAGTTTTCTAGCAATCTATAAGCCAAAAGTTATTATAACCCTTCCAAATGAAGCCGCTGAAGGTTTGGATTTAACAGCTGATACGATCACAGTATTTGGATTAGACTTCCCCAATTCTGCTATAGATTCAAAGATCTCTTCTCATAATAATAAGGCTACAGTAATAACCCTCGATTCTTATGCGGACGCTAATGCTAATCCCATGATATTTGGTGTAAACTCACAATTATTCTTGCGAGATACCACTCAACAACAGAAATCAGGTTCCATTACAATTGAAAACTCAGGAGTATATGTTGCCACATTTTCAGTGGAGTATAATCAATCAGGAACAACACAGACAATAAACTCTGGTGATTTCCAAATTGCTAATACGAAAAATATTCAATTACCTGCGGATGCGACGAATATCATAGTGCGAGTAAAGATAGCTACATTTATAAAGACATGGTCTGATGTAGCAACATACAATTTTGAGGCTCCAGTAGTTAAATCTTATGAACTTACTGGAACAACATTGAGTCCCAAAATACATGAAGTCTAATTATAGTACGTTCAAAAACAAAGGCACTATGTTAAACCAAATGGAAATATAGTTCTGGCTACCATTTTAAGTATATTACTTAAGAATAAATAGATCCCCTTTATAAATCATATGAATACAATTGAAAATATAAATGAACACCTACAAACTTAAGACAAGATTGTCCCTAAAAACGAACAATTTCATTCTGACCAAACACCATCAAAAACCTTAGCAGCTGGACCTTCTAACCATATATTATTGTAGCCTCTATCCGTTTTACTAAAATGTACTTTAAGTGATCCGCCTTTCGTAGAAATTGAAATAGGACTACTACTTCCATATATATGATGAGCCACCAGTGCTGAAGCTGTTACTCCCGTACCGCAAGAATATGTCTCATCCTCTACTCCTCTTTCGTACGTAACTACATTGAGAATGGCATTTGATAAATTGACAAAATTCACATTAATTCCTTCCGCTTTATACGTTTCAGAACATCTGATTTCTGCACCTTCATTCTTCACATCTCTTGAACATGCATCTTCGACAAATTGAACATAATGCGGAGAACCAGTATTCAAAACAAAATCGTTCCCATCCTGAGAAAGTTTCCCAACATCACCCATTTTCAATTTCACAATGTCAGCCCCCAACATCTCAGCAAGATGATCTCCATCTATTGCCAAAAACGTACAATGATCTACAAACACATCTAAAGAATGAGCAAAATGTACTAAACACCTTCCCCCGTTACCACACATCGAACTTTGCCTTCCATCAGCATTGAAATAGACCATTTTAAAATCATAACCCTTCTGATTCCTTAGTAAGATCAACCCATCAGCACCAACTCCGAATCTTCGACTACACATGGATTCGATAATCTTAACATTAGAATCATCGAAAGATTCTGATCGATCATCGATCATGATAAAGTCATTACCCGTTCCGTGATATTTTGTGAAATTTATATTCATAACAAAGTGTTTACATCAAACAAAAAAGAACTGCAAACATACTTAGTCTACAGTTCTTCTTTATGTCTATTCTATAAAATTATAAATTATCCTAAAAACGGATATCTATAATCTCTGGCAGGATTGAATGTCTCTTTTATTGTACGAGGTGAAACCCATCTGTACAGATTCAAGATTGATCCTGCTTTATCATTTGTACCTGATCCTCTAGCTCCTCCAAAAGGTTGTTGACCAACAACAGCACCAGTAGGCTTGTCATTGATATAGAAGTTTCCTGCAGCATTTTTTAATTTGTCCATTGCTAATACAGTAGCATATCTATCATTTGATATAATAGATCCAGTAAGTGCATATGGAGATGTATCATCTACTAAATCCAAAATGCCTTCATAGTCTCTATCATCGTAAACGAAAATAGTCATAACAGGGCCAAAAATCTCTTCACACATTGTCAAGAATTTCGGATCGCTTGTCTGTACTACTGTTGGCTCAATAAAGTAACCTTCAGACTTATCATAGCCTCCGCCAACTAAGATCTCTGCATCATCAGCAGCTTTTATCTTATCTATGTAAGAACTGATTTTATCAAATGCTTTTTCATCAATCACGGCATTGATATAGTTACCCATATCTTCAGGAGAACCAATCTTAAATGTCTTGACATCTGCAACAAGATTAGATTTTACATCTTCCCAAATTGAAGAAGCAATATATGCCCTTGATGCTGCAGAACATTTCTGTCCTTGAAACTCAAACGCACCTCTTGCCAATGCTGTAGATACAACAACTGGGTCCGCAGAACCATGAGCTACAATAAAATCTTTACCACCTGTCTCCCCTACTACTCTTGGGTACGATCTATATTTGGTGATATTGTTTCCTATGTTTTTCCATAATGTTTGGAATACACCTGTACTTCCTGTAAAGTGAAGTCCTGCAAAGTCTTTGTGAGAGAAAACAACTTCTCCCGCTGTAGGTCCGTCAACATATACCATATTGATCACACCATCAGGTAAACCTGCCGCTTGTAATACTTCCATAATGATCTGTGCAGAATAAATCTGAGATTCTGCTGGCTTCCATACGATAGTATTTCCTAACATAGCCGGTGCACAACATAGATTAGCAGCGATAGATGTAAAGTTAAATGGTGTCAAAGCGAAAATGAAACCTTCTAATGGTCTGTATTCAAGTCTGTTCCATATTCCTGGAGAAGATTCTGGTTGTTGTTGATACATTTCTTGCATGTACTGCACATTGTATCTGAAGAAATCACAAAGCTCACATACTGCATCGATTTCAGCTTGATATATGTTCTTTGATTGAGCAAGCATAGTCGCTGCATTCATTCTAGACCTGAAAGGTCCTGCTAATAGATCTGCAGCACGTAAAAAGATCGCTGCTCTATCTTCCCATGGCAATCCTGCCCAAGCTTCTTTTGCTTCTAGTGCAGCATCTATAGCTGCAGTTACATGACTTGCATCTCCTTCAGAATATTCTCCGATTACAGTTTTATGCTCATGTGGAGGATGTATTTTATGCTTTTTATTTGTTGTCACTCTTTGATTTCCAATGTACATTGGAATATCCATGTGACCATCTAGCATAGTTTTATATGCTTCGGCAGCATTTTCTCTTTCCATTGATCCTGGAGCATAGCTCAATACAGGTTCGTTAGTTGCTATTGGTACTTCAAAATATGCGTTAGCCATTCTATTATTTATTTTGGTTAAGATTGCTTTTATTTAGGTAGCTTTTAGATCGTTTCGTAGATCTCTTCCGCCATGAATTCAGGCACAAATGTAGAAATATCTCCCTTCCCTTTGATGATTTCTCTCACAATAGTAGAACTGATATGAGAATACTCAGGTTTTGAGATAAAAAATAACGTTTCTACATTATCTCCAATTATATTATTTAGTTGTGAAATCGTTTTTTCATAGTCGAAATCAGAAGAATTTCTAAGTCCTCTTACAATGTATTTTGCTCCCTTTAGTTTACAGTAATTGACAGTCAATCCTTCGAAGCTACCAACGTCTATAGTTGGGTCATTAATAAATACTTCTTCCAACCACTTCATACGTTGTTCCACAGAAAACAATCCTTTTTTTGCTGAGTTTACCCCCACAGCAACGATTATCTTATCGAACATGGGTGCAAAACGTTTTACTAAGTCAATATGACCATTTGTAATCGGATCAAAAGACCCTGGAAATATAGCGATTTTCATATTTCTAATTTGTGCTACAAAAGTACTAGATATAGTATAGATGAATCAAAAAATGGAAACAAAAATTGATCTTGTTTCCATTTTAATTTAGTTTACGTCATTAGTTTACTTTGACTTAATGCTGCAACCTATTGCTTTTGTCATTGATGGATCAGGGTTATTTCCAGATTCTAGTGCGTTTATAGCATTCGCTAAGTATCTTTCTTCTACATCTGCCGCATTTCTTGCATTATCATCTACCGCTCCTATGTACTTCACTTCTAACTTATTGTCCAATAAAAATATATGAGGAGTTTTTGTCGCTCCGTATAACGGATACACTCGTTGTCCTTCATCAACAAGATAAGGAAAATTGAATTTCTTCTCTTCAGCTCGTATGATCATATTATCAAAAGAATCATCAGGTTTCACTTCAGGATCATTGGGATTAATTGCAACGACTTGATAACCTTTTGGTCCAAATTCATTTTGCAACGCAACAAGTCTATCCTCATACATTATCGCATATGGGCAATGGTTACAAGTAAATGTTACGATATAACCTTTAGCATCCTTCATATCTGCCATTGAATGCATTTTTCCATCAACTCCTTTCAATGAGAAATCAGAAGCAGTATCACCAACCTTATAACCATTTTGAGCGGACACTGTTACTCCTATTAATAGAGCCAATAAAAAAGTGTTTAATAGATTCTTCATGTACATTATAAGTTTTGATTATTTTCTAATTATTAAATAATAGTAACATCTCTTCTTCTAGTTCGAAGGTAGAATGAAACTCCCGTTCGTAGAACTTCTTTTGTTTCCCTTTTAGTATTAAAGTAATCGGAATCGCACCTGACCAACTCGGATCTACCTTGTCGATCCAACTATTTGCCTTCCCATCTGCAAGTAAGACAACTTTACTTTCTATTTTGTTCTTGATCAGGAAAGGAATTACTTTACTTTCTAATTTCTTTGGATCATCTAAGCTTACTAGTATTTGCTTAAAAGGTTGACCATCGTATAGAGCATTCAATTCTTCAAAGTAAGGCAACTCTTTTACACATGGACCACACCATGTAGCCCAGAAATTAATCACATACGTTGTATCTAAACTTAAATCAGTCAGAATTTCAGCTTCCATGTCATCGAACTTTTCGAAGACTACTATTTGTGCATTACAATAACTAGTAATGCTTGTTAAGATAAAAAACAGAAATTTGTGTTTCATTATTGTCATTTTAACGCTGATCGAAGGTAATGTCTTTATCATTAAAAACTGACAATATTTCAACAAAAATATGTTCAATTTAGAAATCATCTTTAAATGAAGTACGTTATCAATACTAAAGAAGGAAATAATATGAAGATTTATAGATTAGCATTTTACATATTAGGAATTTTCATCATGTTCGGATGTTCAGATAAAGAAGATTCAACTGGAGATCTTAGTATAACCATGAACTTAGTTTACAATGGTGAACCACTCATTATGTTTCAAGATTACGAATATCCTGATGGACGAACGATCAATTTTTCTCGATTCTCATTGTATTTATCAGATATGAAATTGGATGAACAATTAATCTCATATGTTGAGTATCATAACATAACAAGCAGCCATGCTGACATTGCTGGCGCTGAATCTGGATATCAGTGGAAAATAAATGATATAGAACCAGGTGATTATAATAATCTCAATTTTGGAGTCGGAGTCAATGAAACTCAAAATGCAAAAGACCCAGGTGAATTTGAATCGGGACATCCACTAGCAAAGCCTGCGGAACATTGGTTTAGCTGGAGTAGTTATATTTTTCTAAAATTAGAGGCCAATATGGATAGTAATAATGATGGAAACAATGACTTCCCTATCGCTCTCCACTTAGGATCCGATGATGCATATAGATTGATTAACCTGAACAAAGCAATCAAAATCACTGAGGATGAAATAACCAAAACAAATATAACATTCGATATTTATGAATTCTTAGGTGGTACGAACAATACTTATGACGTAGATAGCAACCCTCAAATACATTCTTTAGAACAGAAAGATGCCGTTGTGGAATTAGCCAATAATATTCTAAACAGCATAAATTAAAATGAAAAAAATATAGGTTAGACTAGAAATTTAAATTAATTATAAAATCAAAATATGAACAAATTAAAGTTAATTGCAATAGCATTATTAGGCATGACCATATGGTCGTGTGGAGAAGATGAAGAAGCAAAAGATGTAAATGTAACATTAGAAATGGTCGTAGGAGAAGAAAGCCTTGTGCACGGTACTACGTACAATATCAACGGAGTAGATTTACAATTCACCAATGTGGCATTTTATCTAGGAGATATGACATTTAAAAATTCGGATGGATCATCTTTTATAAAAGGAGTAGATAGCAGGTATCAGCTTATTATCCCAGGAGTATTTGATTACAACTACACTATTCCATATAATGAAGGTGCTGGTGAGCTCTCTCTAGATGAAATTTCGTTTATAGTTGGGGTCGATGAAACAACAAACAACGATGATCAGACTACGTTCGAGATGCGACCAGATGGAGATCCATTAGGTCAGCAAAATCCTACGATGCATTGGGGATGGATGGGTAAATATAGATTTATCAGCATAGACGCAGATGCAGATCTAGATGGTAATGGTGTCTTTGGTGAAGAAGGAGAACAATTAGTGTATCATTTGGGAAAAGATGCATTCCGTGGAAACATAAAACTCACCCCTAACCAAAAATTAGAAGGTGGAGCAAATGATTTCAAGATCAATGTAGATTTCGAAAACTTATTTACAGGAGTTGATTTTAACACTGAGAAATTCACAAAAACTGGTACAGACGAGATTGATTTAGCTAACAAAGTATTTTCAAATTATTCTTCAGCTTTTAGTTTTGAGAAGTAGTACTAATAGAATTATCGTTTTAAAGATGACATCACTAATAGTGATGTCATCTTTATTTATTAGTTGTGGTCAGAAAGATCATAAACTCGACAAGTCTATCTATCCATTAGAATTACGTAAGGAATGGCCAGAGATAGATATTCCAGTTAATAATCCAATGTCTATTGCTTCAGTTGAGTTTGGTAAACAACTTTTTTTTGATAGAAGATTATCTGTAGACTCTACAGTATCATGTGCCAATTGCCACAAGTCTGAATTTGGATTCGCAGATGCTACACCTCTATCTGTTGGTGTTAAAGGTCGTCTAGGATTTCGAAACAGTGGAAGTTTAACCAATGTAGCATATCTGCCCTACTTCAACAGAGACGGTGGTGTGAGAACACTAGACAGATTCTCACTCGTCCCAATAGAAGATCATGACGAAATGAATCTCAATCTTCTTGTAATGCGAGATCGGTTTTCTGAAGATCAATCTTATATTGACCAAGCAAAAGTAATATACAATAGAAGACCAGATGCATTTGCGATCTCAAGAGCACTTGCTTCCTATCTAAGAACATTTATCAGCGATAATAGTCCATATGACAAATATGTGTATGGCGGCGATAGTACAGCGTTAAATGAAAATCAGAAAAGAGGATACGATCTCTTCTTTGGTAACAAGGCGAAATGCAGTACTTGTCACACTGGAATAAACTTGACTAATTACCAATTCGAAAACAATGGTCTCTATGCAAATTACAATGGCAAAGACAGAGGAAGACAACGAGTAACCGACAACCCTGATGATGAAGGCAAATTCAGAGTAGCAAATCTTAGGAATATTGCATTGACAGCTCCATATATGCATGACGGGAGTCTGCCAGATTTAGAATCTGTATTAGATCATTATGGGAATCATGGTTCGAATCACGCAATGAAAAATTCTATAATTGATCAAATAATCATCACAGATTCAGAAAAACAAGACCTAATCTCTTTTCTAGAAGCTCTAACTGATATAGAGTTTATTCAGAGTTCCAAATTCAAAAGAACAATCCCGATCAAATTTTAATGTTCTACGTTGGAGGCACAGAGGAACTACGCAGTAGATCCGTAAGACTAAGATCTTGTAGTGTGT
>CAJXUU010000148.1 GCA_913061325.1 uncultured Saprospirales bacterium
AATGAACCCTTTTCAGATAGAATATTGGCCATATTCATGACAATCAGCTTTTTGTTTTCGATTATTTACATAGCCTTTATCCATAAGAAAAAATCTAAACAGAAATACTTTCTTTTAGCCTGCACCCTCTTTCTATTCATAGCAGTATGTTTTAACGCTTATTCAATTGTCAACGGGCAAGGTCTTTGGACTTTATTTACTGAAATTGGCCTTTCAGCAGAAATATTTGTTTTTTCTATTGCACTTGCTTTTGGAGTAAAGGAATTGGTTGAACAATCCTATAAAATCACTCTTCAACAACAAGAAAAAGAGTTGGTCAATGAACGTAAAGTAACTCAACGGCTTAAGCATCTTGACACTCTTAAGGATCAGTTCCTAGCAAATACATCACATGAACTAAAAACCCCATTAAATGGAATAATAGGAATTACCGAATCTCTTAAGGATGGAATTGCCGGCAGTCTTCCTCGCTTGGCCATCGAGAATCTAAATCTAATCTCTTCAAGTTCAATACGGTTGGCTAATCTAGTGAATGACATTCTTGATTTTTCTAAACTACGCAATCTCGATCTTGAGTTACAACTTAAACCGATGGATATAAAATCAGCGGCAGACGTAGTATATGCCTTGCATCAACCTTTACTCAAGGGCAGAAATCTCAAATTGGTTAATTCAATCCCTAATAATGCTCCATTAGTAAATGCCGATGAAAACCGGATTCAGCAAATCCTTCATAATTTTGTAAGTAATGCCATTAAATTTAGTGCAGAAGGTAGTATAGAAATTTCATGTAGTCAAGAAGATAATATGTTGAGTATCTCGATACGTGACGAAGGGATTGGAATTCCTAAAAACAAACAAGATATCATTTTTGATACTTTTGAACAATATCAACAAAGTACGGTGAGGGAATATGGCGGAACAGGTCTTGGATTGACAATTGCAAAAAAATTGGTCGAATTGCATGGTGGAATCATAAGGGTCAATTCGTCACCTGGAAAAGGATCAACATTCACCTTCACTTTGCCTATATATCAATTTTCAGCTGGAGAAAAGTATAGAAAACCTCAAAAGCCTTCTTCTGAACCAGCATTAATCCATTCAATTAATGAAGAGGACGATTTTGAGGAGATTTCAAAAACAATCAGTCAGGTCACAAAATCAACCGGCGAGAAAATAAACATTCTGGTAGTAGATGACGAACCCATAAACCGAAAAGTACTCGAAAATCATTTAACCTTAAAAGGGTATGAAGTAACACAAGCATTTAATGGATTACAAGCATTGGAGATATTAAATACGGATAAAGAATTCGATTTGGTTATTCTTGATGTGATGATGCCCAAAATATCAGGATTTGAAGTTTGTCAAAAACTAAGAGAAGTATATCATCCTAGTGAATTGCCAATCATTATGCTGACCGCTAAAAACAGAACTAGTAATCTGGTTGAAGGATTTAATGTAGGTGCTAATGATTATTTAACCAAACCTTTTTCAAAAGATGAGTTGTTAAGCAGAATATCAATTCACCTAAATTTGCGTTTCATCCATCAGGCCACCAGCAAATATGTGCCTACTGAATTCTTGAGAGCTTTTGGAAGAAAATCAATAACAGAAGTACGCCTTGGTGATCACTCAGAGAAAAAGGTGACCGTTTTCTTTTCAGACATTCGTGACTACACCAGCCTGTCAGAAAAAATGAGCCCCGAAGACAACTTTAAATTTGTCAACGCATATGTCGGGAGAATGGGACCCATCATTAGTGAATTTGAAGGGTTTGTACATCAATATTTGGGAGATGGTATAATGGCTATATTCCCAGAGTCATTAGAGCATGCATTAAAAGCTTCCATCTCAATGCAAAAGAAGATTCAAGAATACAACACCGAACGTATTGATGATAATAAAAAACCTATAAGAGTTGGTATAGGCTTACATGTTGGACCTCTTGTAATGGGAATAATCGGAGATGAAAAAAGAAATGAGCCCGCTACAATTTCAGATACTGTAAATGCTGCTTCGAGGATGGAAGGACTTACTAAACATTACGGAGCTAATATCATAGTCAGTGGCGATAGCATGCAATCACTAAAAAACAAGGAAGAATTTCATTTTAGATTCCTGGAAAATGTTCAGGTAAAAGGAAAAAACAAAGTCATAGGTGCTTATGAATGTATTGATGGTGACAAAGAAGAAGTGAGGGCAAAAAAAATCCAGCATATGTCATTGTTTGAGGGCGGCATGAAACTGTTTTATGCTAAAGAATTTGGTGAAGCCACTGCAGTCTTTAGTAAAATATTGAAACATAATGAAGAAGATCTTGTCGCTCGTTATTTTATGAACAAAGCTGCAAGGTATACACATCAGGGAGTTCAAGATGATTGGCAAGGAATCGAGAAATTTGATTCAAAGTAATTATTCTCGCTGTTTCCAAAACATGTTATTTCTGAATTTTGTTTATCTGATAGTCCTCGAGTTCTCAATCCTATGAGTAAACAAAAGTATCGAGAGACCTTTATGTCTATTTAATTAGTATTTATCAAAAAAGACAAATGTATTTAATAACTATTCCTTTATCTTACCTTCTAACAATGCCAATATTTGATCTATCTGTGCTTGTTGATTGTTAATTTTTTGTTGCAGCTGTGCATTGACCTCCAATTGGTTTTCAATGGTCTTGTTTTGATCTTTTAATACTTCCACTACATAAAGTATCATTTTTTCGTAATTAAAATTTTCTACTAGACCTTCTTTATCATATCCTATCAATTGCAAGAGTCCCAATGCTTCCATTTCTTCTGCTATGTAACCTATTTCTATTCTTCCTGGTGTTCCTGGGCGAGTATATTGAACTGGTCTCGCAGCTAGAATTGTATTGAAATCTACATGAAGATTTGTAATATTTTCTTTGTGTCGGGCGAAAGAATTATCGTAATAAAATTTACCATTAGATGTATTGTATTGCATATTGGCATAGTCACCCATAGGAATATTTGTCGCTGTTACGTCTCCATCAACATATAAGGTTGAAGAAATATTTGCTATGCTGCCACCAATCCCTACATTTCCTGAAGGAGTTATGGACATTACTTATTTAGTATTGTGACTTATCTCAAAGTTTCCTGAATCATCGTCATCTCTTCGAAGGGTCCATTGTAGTCCGGCCCCATTATCCTTCAGCTGTATATAAGCATCTGAATTTACAGCAGTTGACTCTAATATAATTGAAGCCCCTAAGTCAGTGATACGTAAATTACCTTGTCGAGGAGTAGTTAGATCTGGACTAATTACAATGTTATCGGAAAATGAATTGTAATTAGTAAAAACCCCACCTTCTCCCCAGACAAATTGTATCCCAGATGGAGTATTATTATAACTTAACACATCTATGCCTTCAATCTGGATAGCAGTCCCAGTATGCGGTAAATTAAGAACCTCAGAGATTTCCTGTGTCCCATTAATCAATAGATAATCATTGTCAAATTCACCATAAATCAATGGAGTACTGCTGCTAGAATTTTCAATGTACAAACGATCACCTTCTGTTTCAGTTTTACCTGCCTCATATCCAATCAGAATACTATTGGAGTATCCAGTATTAGGGTTTGTCGACCCAAGACCAGCATTTGTTCCAATAATCGTGTTGTTACCGCCATAATTACTGTTAGCAAACGCATTTCTACCTATAATAACATTATTTGACCCTCCAGTTTCACCAGCAGCACCTGATCCAACGACTGTATTAGAATTACCTCCATAATATGAAGCGCTACTACTGCCATAAAGTGCAAATCTTCCTATAGCTGTATTATAAGATCCTTCTTTATTATATAACATAGATAGGTGCCCATATGCACAATTCCCAGTGCCTACTATTTTCTGATAAAGATTGATCTCCAACCGCTGTATTGTCACTACCTCCCTCATTATTGAGCATACTTTTTGAACCTACTGCAGTATTTCCTATTCCTGACTCATTACTTGTGAGACTTTGAAAACCAATAGCGGTATTGTCATGTCCAGATGTATTAGAAACTAATGAATTTGACCCTATTGCCGTGTTCAACTTTGCTTCATCAAAACTTACAATACTATCAACTTCAAATGACCCTGAGACATGCAATGTATGTTGCGGATTATTGTTTCCTATGCCTACTTTTCCATTATCAGGCACCAAAAAGACACTTGGATTGTTGTTCCAAAGTCTAAAAGTAGCCGCTTTGGTTATGCCATCTAATGATAGAATTTCAAAATCTTTTCCGTTGACCGTTGATTGAAGCGCAAGCTTAGAACTTAATCCGGAACCTGTTTGCTTAAATACCCATGGGCGTTCAGTAGAAAATCTCAATAACTCTTCGCCATCCCCTGCTGATGCTATATCCAACTTAACAAGAGGATTAGTAGTACCAATACCTACATCACCCAATCCTGTAATAGACATTAAGTCGCCACTATTAGTAGGATTGGAAAAGTAAAAATTGAGAAGGGAAAACCCACTAATAGTATCTGCCTTACCAGCAATATCCCAAAAAGAATTAGCATGGTTTTCACTTTCCATCTTTATCCTTGCAAAATCGCTCCCTTCTTCGGTCAATCTCAACTGGGGAACTCCAATCGTACTATTGTTCTTAATGTGTAATTTTCCCATCGGTGTGGGAACATTGATATCTACATTTTGTGAGTAAAGCATGTTATTAAGAATAAACAGTAGTACCAATAGAAAGAGAAACTTCTTCATAGTCTTGAAATTTCTCTAAATATCAACAAGAAAGCTATAAGAAAGCTAGTGAATGAGGGAAGGGTAACAATGAATGAGAGAACGTGAATTAAACGATACCATTGTTAGAAGCGATCAATTATAGGAAAAAGAAAAGCGATCACTTCGATTGATCGCTTGTCTGATATTTCTATTTCTAAAATACAAAAAAGCAATATTTATTGACTATCAATAGATATTAGAAAATAGATTTAACTGCGCAAACTCCTTATTTTATTGATTTTAGACAGTTCATTATCTCAAAGTAAACACACCTCTTTCTTTTTGGTATCCCATAGAATTTAAGATCTTATTATAAACCAATTAACTTTACCAAATGCTTTTAATCCTGTATAATAGTCAATCTGGAAAAGGGAAAGGGAAACGAATCGCTCAACAAATCAAAGAAAGCCTAATCACACAAGGTATAAATTTCGAAATGTATAGAGATAATGAATGGCCTAATGACATTAGTGTGTTCGATTGTATTTGGTTAGTTGGTGGCGATGGAAGCCTGAATTACTATTTAAATAAATATCCTGATTTTGATCTTCCGCTTGGATTATTTCCAGGAGGAACTGGAAATGACTTTTATTCCAACCTTCAATCCCACTCCAATATCTATCAACTCGTTGATCAATACTTAAGGAAACAAACTAGAAAAATTGATATTGGCATTTGCAATGGTCAAAGGTTTATAAATACTATCGGTATTGGATTTGATGGAGAGGTTTTAAAGGACATGACAATTGCGAGATGGATAGGTGGCCACCTTGGTTATTTACTCATTGTAATCAAACATCTAATTCTGTTTAAAGAATTATCTTTTAAATACGATCGAGATGGCGAATCTAAAAATGAGAAGTTATTACTCTTCTTTATTTCAAATGCACCCGCAACAGGTGGCGGATTTATAATATCACCAAAAGCTAAAATTGATGATGGGCACCTGCACATTGTTACCGCTAAACCAACCCCAAAATTAAAACGCCTGTTTCTTTTGCCTAAAGTTGAAAAAGGCACGCACTTATCACATCCAAATGTCAATCATTGGACCACAAAAGATATAAACATAACTATGGAGAAGTCGACATTCTATCAAATAGATGGAGAACTAAAGTCAGCAAGTGAATTTGAAATAATCGTGAAGGATCAGGCGATTGATGTTTTGGTTTGATATTCATCCCTTTTCTTTTTACACTTTGATAAACTTGTACAAAAATAGCTTGCACCCTTTTCATGAAAATTCAATATGTAAATACCTGATTCTAATGCAGAGATATTAATCTTATCATCCTTTAAGTTTCCACTAATTTGAATAGTGCCTAGCATATCTACGATTTTGGTAGATGGAGAGACATCCATAAATACCCTAAATCGTAAATTGAAATTCTATAACAAACACTATTTTAACATTCCCTAGGTGATAATTGCAAACAATAATTTTAACTTCACCATCTAAATACATAATGAATAAAATTAATATATGAGAGTTGGCATTCCAGTTGAGGTTACCGATGGTGAATTGAGAGTAGGAGCTACCCCAAAAACCATCAAACGATTAATCAAACAAGGTTTCGAAGTTTCAGTCGAAAAGGGGGCAGGAGTGTCCGCCAATATTTCAGATGAAAATTATACTGTAGTAGGTGCAAAAGTCATAGAATCAGCAAAAGAATTGTATGCCAACAGTGATATAATTCTAAAAGTACAGCCAGTTAAAGAAACCGAAATAGACCTTATGCATAAAGGTCAGGTAGTACTGAGCTATTTATACCCAGCTCAAAATCTTGATTTATTGCAAAAGCTAGCAGACAAAGGTATCAATGCTATAGCCATGGATGCCATTCCAAGAATATCTCGAGCTCAAAAAATGGATGTCCTTTCTTCTATGGCCAATATCGCTGGATATAGGTCGGTTATTGAAGGTGCTAATCATTTTGGTCGTTTTTTGAATGGTCAAATAACTGCGGCTGGAAAAGTAGACCCTGCAAAAGTATTGGTTATCGGCGCTGGTGTAGCAGGATTAGCCGCTATCGGAACTGCTAGATCATTAGGAGCTATTGTGAGAGCGTTTGATACTCGATTGGAAGTAGCCGAGCAAATAGAAAGTATGGGTGCAGAATTCCTTTCTGTAGAAATTGAAGAAGATGGATCTACGGATTCAGGATATTCTAAAGTTATGAGCCCCGCTTTTATTGAAGCTGAAATGGCCTTATTCAAAAAACAAGCGGCGGAAGTTGATATCATTATTACAACCGCTCAGATTCCTGGCCGCCAAGCTCCAAAATTAATATTAGCAGATCATATCGCTGTAATGAAACCTGGCTCCATAATCGTTGACCTAGCTGCTAGTTCAGGAGGAAATTGTGTATTGACAAAAAACAATGAAATTTACACCACAGACAATGGAGTAACGATAATTGGTAAACTAGATCAACTGCCTTCCCAATCCAGTCAATTGTATGGAAATAACCTCTGCCATCTCCTTGATGATATGGGTAAAGCTGAGAATTTTAAAATAGACATGGAGGATGATGTGGTCAGTAGAGCTATGGTTACATATGATGGCAAAGTTAAATGGCCACCAGAACCACTACCAGTCAGTCCACAAAAACCAGTGATTGAAGCAGTAAAAACTAAACAGATTACACCTCCCACAGCAGCAGAATTGGCAAGGAAACAAGGCGTATCCATGTTAATAAAACTAGCTATAATAGGTGCCTTTTTATATTTATTAGCATTAGTAGCTCCGCCTGATTTTATGCAACACTTTACGGTATTTGTATTGTCTGTATTCATTGGATGGCAAGTCATTTGGAATGTATCGCATTCCTTACATACTCCCCTTATGGCCGTGACAAATGCGATTAGCGGAATTATCATCATCGGTGGATTATTGCAAACCCGAGATGACATGTCCAATATCATGACCATATTGGCATTTGTGGCTATTCTGGTAGCCAGTATCAATATCGTTGGAGGATTTATGGTGACTCACCGAATGCTCAAAATGTTTAGGAAATAAATTTTGCTCTCATCCAATTAGAAGAATAGATCTAGATTATAATACACATGATATCATCACAAATTCAAACTGCCTCTTATCTTTTTGCTGGCATTTTATTTATACTAAGCCTCGGAGCTTTATCGTCCCAAGAATCAGCTAAAAGAGGAGTTCTATACGGCATTATTGGAATGGGAATCGCCGTTTTATCCACCGTTTTAGGAGAAGGAGTACAAGGACAGATTTACATTGTTATTGCCATCGCAATTGCTAGTATTATTGGATTATTATTAGCTCGGAAAGTAGAAATGACTTCCATGCCTCAATTGGTAGCCATACTCCACAGTTTTGTGGGATTAGCAGCTGTCCTAGTAGGTTTTGGTTCATATCTCGACCCCGAAACTCAAGCGATGGTAGGTACAGCACACACCATCCATTTAGTAGAAGTATTTATTGGAATATTTATAGGTGGAATAACCTTTACAGGATCTATTATTGCCTGGGGAAAGCTAGAAGGTAAAATTAGAAGTAAGCCATTAATCTATACAGGAAGACATATAGTAAACATTATTCTAGTTTTGATATGTGTAGTATCAGGCTTCATGTTCGCAACTGGACAAGGACCAGATGGTATGATACATCTCTATGTCATGACAGGAATTTCTTTTTTCATAGGAATCATGATGGTCATGGCGATTGGAGGAGCAGATATGCCAGTTGTCGTTTCTATGCTTAATTCATATTCTGGGTGGGCAGCAGCAGCAGCTGGTTTTATGCTTGGAAATGACTTACTAATCATAACTGGAGCACTTGTAGGTAGTTCAGGAGCCATTCTATCTATCATTATGTGTGAAGCGATGAACCGATCGTTTCTGTCTGTAATATTCGGTGGATTTGGAAGTGCTCCTACAGGAGAAGCAATGGCTGTGGAAGGAGAAGTTACAGCAATAAATCATGAAGAAGTAGCGGAATTACTGAATAATGCGAAATCAGTCATTATTATCCCTGGTTATGGGATGGCAGTTGCAAAAGCTCAATTCCCAGTTCATGAAATGGTAAATCGATTGAAAAAACAAGGCAAAATTGTTCGATTTGGGATTCACCCAGTAGCGGGTCGTTTACCGGGTCATATGAATGTCCTTCTTGCAGAAGCAAATGTACCTTACGATATCGTACTGGAAATGGACGAAATCAACGATGACCTACCAACAACAGATATAGTACTAGTAATCGGTGCCAATGACATTGTAAATCCTGGAGCTCAAACAGATCCTAATAGCCCAATTTATGGGATGCCTGTCATTGAAGCTTGGAATGCAACGGATGTAATTGTAATGAAAAGATCTATGGCAACAGGCTATGCCGGAGTACAAAATCCTTTATTCTTTAAGGACAATACAAGTATGTTGTACGGAGATGCAAAAGCAAGCGTAGATAGTATAAACAGTTATTTGGATTAGGATTTAAAAGGTTCTCATTTTAATTATAGCCAATATGTGATTGACCGTTTACCGTTAAGGTTTTCATCTGTACTAATATTATTAATTATTGACATTATCTTAGATTCATTTTTAGAGATTCCCTTATCTTCTTTATATGATTTGTCCCTTACTTTTGTGCTGCACTATCGAGATAAAAAACTCAAACTATAACTTTAAACTGTATTCAATACTTGTAGAATCAAGGCATTAATCACTTTGATATGAATAAGTAATACTTTCGCGAATCATAATGACTCCAAAAAACGTTTAGTTCTCTGATATGAAAAATAATTATATCAAAGCAAACTCCATTACATGATAAAAAAAGCATTAAAAGCAATAGGAATTCTCTTACTCGTCTTAATAATTGCCGCTATAGCAATCCCCTATTTCTTTAAAGATCGAATTGTTGAAGCAGTGAAAAACGATATCAATAAGAACATCAACGCAAAAGTTGAATTTGCTGATGTAAGCTTATCCTTATTCAAAAGCTTTCCTGATTTCAATTTCACCCTTGATCAACTCTCGCTTACAGGTATCAATGATTTTGAAGGTTACAAGTTGATTGAAGCAGAGACTATTGAACTATCCCTAGATTTAATGTCCGTAATCAGCTCTGAAAAGCCAGTTGAAATAAATACAATCTCTCTTCAAAAACCTACAATCAATATAAAGGTTTTACGAGATGGAAAAGCTAATTATGACATCGTAAAAGCGAGTGAAGCACCTGTTCAAGAATCAGAACCTAGCGACGAAAATTTCTTGATCCAACTACAGGAGTATGAGATTGTAGATGGTAACTTTGTTTATGATGACAGATTAGGAGGAACTTATGTGGAGATTGAAGATTTAGACCATGTAGGGAAAGGGGAATTCACCCAAGACATTTTTGACTTAAGTACTACTACTGATATTGGAAGTTTGACGGCAAGATCTGGAGGAGTTACTTATTTGAATAAAGCGAAAGGAGCTCTTGATCTAACCTTAAATGCGGATATCATAAATTCGAAATTCACAATTAAAGATAATTCAATTGTTCTAAATGCCTTGAAGTTAAACACGGAAGGTTTTGTCCAAATGTTGGGTGACAAGATCAATGTGGACATCATGTACAACACACCTAAAAATAATTTTAAAAGCCTACTTTCAATGATACCTTCTGCCTACACCGCAGATTTCAAAGATGTACAAGCAAATGGAGATTTAGAATTAGATGGTTTTGTCAAAGGCGATTACGATGTAAATACGGGAAGCCTTCCCGCTTTTCTAATAAATCTAAAGGTAAAAAATGGAGATTTTAAATATCCAGATCTGCCACTTGGAATACAAGGGATCAATACAGTCACAAAAATAAGCAGCCCTTCAAGTAATCTTGATAAAATGGTAGTTGATGTTTCCAATTTTAAAATGGAATTGGGTAACAATCCTTTTGAAGCAAAAGTAAAACTATGGACTTTACTCACTGATCCCAATATAGATACCGAAATAAAGGGAGTGATAAATCTCGCCGAACTCGCAAAAGCATTTCCACTAGATGGTGTCAGCAAATTAAACGGAATAATTACTTCAAACCTGACGGCCAATACGAGCATGTCTGCCATCGATGCTCAGAATTATGAGGACATTGAAATGGCTGGAGATTTGAGTATAGAAAATCTGGACTATCAATCAGAAGACACTCCACAGATTCAAGTTTCTAATATGCAAATGAATTTTTCACCTAAATATGTGAAGCTTAATAGATTTGACGCGCAACTAGGAAAGAGTGATATAAAAGCGGAAGGAACAATTGATAATGTCTTAGCTTATTTCTCCCCAGATAAAACAATGACTGGTAAGATGAAAATCCGTTCAAACTTTTTTGATGCCAACGAATGGATTGCAGAGGAAGATGCAACTCAACCCAATATAGAAGCTGAAGAACCTGATATTGAGGAAGACGTTTTTGATCGATTTGATTTTACAATAGATGGAGAAATAAAAAAAATGCTGTATGATGTCTATGATTTACGAGATTCTAAAATTGAGGGACAGATAACTCCTAATAAAGCCATCATTAGTGTACTACAAACAAAAATTGGAGAAAGTGATTTTAAAATGAATGGTACAATCAATAATATTTTCAATTATATCTTCGAAAATGAAACCTTGAAAGGGGATATTAATATGATTTCCAATTATATCAATGCCAATGAGTTTATGCTTGAAGAAGCGGAGGTTCCCGTGGAAGAAATGGTTGTCTTCCCTGTTCCTGAGAAAATGGATTTGAATATAAATGCTGATATTGGAGAAGTACTGTACACCAATATTCCGTTACGAGACATCAAGGGGACAATCAATGTTGCCAACGAAGTAGCGACGATCAAGGATGGTACTGCAAATACATTGGGTGGTGATGTAATTATGAATGGAAGCTACAATACACAAAATATTGAGGAGCCAAAATTCGATATGGATTATGAGGTAAATAGTCTAAACTACCAAGATGCTTTCGACAAATTAAACACGTTTCAAGCACTCGCTCCTATTGGAAAATTCATTGAAGGAAAGTTTAATACTACTTTCAAAATGTCTGGAAATTTAGGAAAAGATATGCTTCCTGTTTTGAGTACTTTGTCTGCAAACGGTATTTTGGAAACAATTGACGGTAATTTGATAGGCTTCAAACCGCTAGAAGAATTTGCTAATAAATTGAATCTTGATTTTTTAAAATCTATCAATCTAAAAAATACGAAAAACTGGTTTGAGTTTAACAACGGAGTAGTTAAGATCAAAGATTTCAAGTATGAGACAAATGGAATTGATATGCTAATTGGAGGTACTCATGGTATTGATTCTGAAATGGCTTATTATATCAAAGCAAAAATTCCTAGAAAAATTTTACAAGAAAATGCTGTAGGCCAAGCTGCTGATAAAGGGCTAAATTTCTTACAAGATCAGGCTTCAAAATTGGGAATCAATATCGATCAAGGGGAATTTGTAAATATAAACGCATTGATCTCTGGGACAATGACGAAACCCAATATCAAACTTAATTTGCTAGGTGCAGACGGCAAAACCCCATCTATAGACGATATCGCTGACAACATAAAAGAAAAGGCAATAGATAAGGCAAGTGATGTGATCAAAGACAAGACTGGGGTTGATGTAAAGAACATCGAAGAAGAGGTAAAAGAAGTGAAAGAAGACTTGTCCGCTAAAGCGGATGCTGAGATTGCTGCCTTGATGAAAAAAACGAAAACAAACATTGATAAGATAACAAGTGAGGCAGAAAAACGTGCGAATCAAACAAAGCTTGAAGCCAAAAAACTCAGTGACAAAACGAAGGTTGAAGGTTACAAGCAAGCGGACGAATTAATCGAAAAAGCTGGTGGAAATATCTTCAAAAAGAAAGCAGCAGAAGTAGCTGCCAAAAAGCTCAAAAAAACGACAGACGAGAAAGCCGAACAGACCATTATAAAAGGCGATGATACTGCAAAAGGAATAATGGCCAGTGCTAAAAAGCAAACGGATAATCTTCAAGCTGCAGCTGATGCTCAAGCAGAAGAGATTCGGAAGAAGTATGAGTAGGGTGAAAATGCCATTTAGCTTATAATCTACAACTTTCACAGCATTTCAATAACTTGTTGGGAGACGAAAGCTGATCTATTTTAAGTATGCTTTTTATACTCGGACCTGGGTTCGACTGTATCCCATATTTACTTTCCCTTCATCACTTAAATTTACAAAGTAGATCCAAACCTTTCTATCGAAAAAAAAATTCTTAAATCACGTTTGATTAATAATTGTGTCCGCTATTTTCAATGAAAACTAAAAAAGTAAAACCCATTGCTTAAATCCATTTTATTACTCACCCACAGCAATAAGACTGTCTCTTATACACATCTGACGCTGCCGACGAAGAGGATAGTGTAGAT
>CAJXUU010000149.1 GCA_913061325.1 uncultured Saprospirales bacterium
TACACTATCCTCTTCGTCGGCAGCGTCAGATGTGTATAAGAGACAGAATTAATAGAGCTTGACTTCAATAAACAAGAAAGCAGAAATTCAACAGGTTGAAATAGACAATAGAGTCTATTATAAGATTAGCAATAGCGATACAATGCGACCATTTTTTATGAGCATTGTCAGTGATACAAATCATTGGATGTTTATATCTAGTAATGGGGGACTAACCGCAGGACGAAAAAATTCAGAATTTGCGCTATTTCCATATTATACGGATGATAAAATAACAGAATCATCAGAGATTGCCGGCAGTAAAACAATACTTAAAGTAACTAATAATAATGGCACCCACGTATGGGAACCTTTTTCTATTCGAAATGAAGGTAAATTCAAAATAAGTAACAACTTATATAAAAATAGATACGGGGACCGAGTTTTATTCGAAGAAATAAATCATGATCTAGGGATCACCTTTAGATACGAGTGGTGTTCGAGTAACTCTTATGGGTTTATCAGAAAGTCCAAGATTATAAATACTTCCAATGATACCATCAGTATAACCATGCTTGATGGTATCCAGAATATTATGCCCTATGGTGTTCCAAGTGATGTGCAAAACTCTTCAAGCAATCTAGTAGATGCTTATAAAAGAAGTGAACTGCATAAAGGAACTGGTTTGGGTATTTTTGCGCTCAGTGCAATTATAGTTGATAAAGCAGAACCTAGTGAAGCCTTGAAGGCAAATGTAGCGTGGTCAATTGGCTTGGATAAAGCTGAATATTTATTGTCGTCCCTACAATTAAATGCATTTAGGAATCAAAGGGATACTGCAGAAGAAACAGATGTGAAAGGGGAGAAAGGTGCCTACTTTTTAAAAAACTCCTTTGAATTATCTTCTAACGAAGAAAAAGATTGGATGATTGTTGCCAATGTAAATCAGACGCAATCAAAAGTGGCGGAACTTATCTATATGTTAAATACAGATAAAGGTATAGAGCAAAAGATTCTTGATGATATCGAATTAGGTACTGAAAATCTTATCGCTCTAAATGCTTCAGCGGATGGAATTCATTGCACTGCAGACGCATTAAGAGATACTAGGCATTTTGCAAATGTGCTCTTCAATAACATGAGAGGAGGTATATTTGATGATGGGTATACAATTGAATTATGGGACTTCTCTAAATATATTTCAAAGGCGAATAAAGAGGTTTTCGATAATAATAAATCTTTTATTGATTCATTGCCTAGCTCGTTTTCACTGCAAACGTTAAGAAAGTCTCTTCAAAGTTCTACTGATATTGACTTTATTCGACTCTCTACGGAGTATTTGCCATTGAAGTTTAGTCGGAGACATGGAGATCCAAGTAGGCCTTGGAATCGGTTTTCAATCAATATGATTAATGAAGAAGATGGGTCTAAGATATTGGATTATGAAGGTAACTGGAGAGATATTTTCCAAAACTGGGAAGCTATGGTTCATTCATATCCTGACTTTATTGATGGTATGATCTTTAGATTTTTAAATGCATCTACATTTGATGGGTACAACCCTTATCGCATTACAAAAGATGGTTTTGATTGGGAAACAATAGAGCCTGATGACCCTTGGTCATATATCGGTTACTGGGGTGATCATCAAATAATCTATCTGCAGAAATTTCTAGAGTTTATTGAAAAACACAAGCCAGGGAAATTAGCGGAATATTTTGATAAAGATGCCTTTGTGTATGCCAACGTTCCATATAAAATTAAGTCTTACAAGGATATTGTTAAAAATTCTAAAGACACCATTTTATTTGATGAGGACCTAGATCATGAGATTAGTTTGCGACAATCAAAATTAGGTGCGGATGGGACTTTATTACAAGACGAAAATGGACAAATCCACCGTGTCAATTTTATTGAAAAGATCCTTGCCACTGTTTTAGCTAAATTATCTAATTATGTTCCTGGAGGAGGCATATGGATGAACACTCAAAGGCCAGAATGGAATGATGCCAACAATGCATTGGTTGGGAATGGTATTTCCATGGTAACACTCTACTATCTAAGAAGATTTCTTGCTTTTTTTAACGATACACTTGAAAGTTCAGATTTGGAAGAGATAAAAGTCTCAAACGAGTTAATGGATTTTTATAAACAAGTTAGGAAGACATTTGAAGATAATGAAAGTCTCCTTGGTAAAGAGATCTCTAATAAAGATCGTAAAGCTATGTTGGACGAATTAGGATCTTCCGCATCAGATTTTAGAGATCACATTTATCAGCAATCTTTTTGGGGAAAGAAGAGGAGTATATCTATGAGTGGATTGAAAAGATTTGTTAAATCATCTCTTGCTCATATAGATCAAACTATCCATGCTAACAAAAGACCTGATAGCTTATTTCATGCATACAACTTGCTAACATTTGATAATGATGAAGTGAAAATCTCATACTTAAGTGAGATGTTAGAAGGTCAAGTTGCTGTTTTAAGTTCTGGGGTGATGTCAGCTGCAGAGTCATTAGAAATTCTTGATGGACTCAAAAAAAGTGCATTGTTTAGAGAGGATCAGTATAGCTATATTCTTTATCCTAATAAACAACTTCTTGGATTTTTGGACAAGAATAATGTTCCAAATGAATTAGTGGCAAGTTCAACATTATTGCAAAAACTAGTAAAAGATGGAAACACCCAAATTGTTGAGAAAGATGTATATGGTATAACTCACTTTAATGGTAACTTTAGAAATGTACAAGATCTAAAAGAAGCGCTGCAAGTCCTTAGGGGGACTGAATACGAATCTCTGGTAACACAAGATAAAGATATATTAACTGAAATCTTTGAGGCGGTATTCAACCATAAAGAATTCACTGGAAGATCAGGAACATTCTTTGGATATGAAGGTCTGGGATCTATCTACTGGCATATGGTGTCTAAACTTTTATTGGCTGTACAGGAGACTTGTTTGAGAGCAATTGAAGATGAAGTAGATTCGTCTATAAGTGGTAGGTTATTAGAGCATTTTTTCGAGATAAATGAAGGTATTGGAGTACATAAGTCACCAACTCTTTACGGTGCATTTCCAACAGATCCATATTCTCATACTCCTGCAAATAAAGGTGCTCAACAACCAGGAATGACAGGTCAAGTAAAGGAAGATATTCTTTGCAGATTTGGAGAGTTAGGTGTCTTTGTGAATGATGGTAAGCTTTCATTTTACCCTTGTCTATTGAGGAAGGAAGAATTTCTAGAAACAGAAAAGACATTTACATACTTAGATGTAAATATGAAAAAGCATAGTTTATCATTAGATAAGGGGTCATTAGCATTTACGTATTGTCAAATTCCAGTAGTCTATAAAATAAGCGAGGCAGAAAAATTAGAAATCATTTATAATGATGGACGAATTGATACCTCTGATAATCTTGGATTAGACACTCAGCAAAGTGAAAATGTATTTGAAAGAGCAGGGATTATTTCAGAAATTAGAGTCTGCATAAAAACTGAAAATCTTAAATAAAATCAATTAAAAAATGACCCAATCTGATCAAATAAGTAAGAATTCTAAAGGTATCAAATGCTTATTATTTATTTGGTCAGTGTTATTAATGTTTTCCTCGTGTAAACAAACTAAAGTAGAATCGGATTCAATCCAAACGGTTAATGCTATGTCTATTCTTGGTGATTCTACTTATCTAGCCATCTCATATGGTGGCTATCGTACGATAAGTCGAGATACACAACCTTCTATTCAGGATTTGAAAGAAGACATGTTATTATTGTCTACTTTAGGAATCAAACTTATTCGGACATATAATGTGCAACGGAAACATGCAAGTAATGTTCTTCAAGCTATATCTGAATTGAAGAAAGAGAATAATGCGTTTGAAATGTACGTGATGTTAGGGGCTTGGATAGATTGTAAAAATGCATGGACTGATCTTGAGCCAGACCACAACGTAGAAAGTGAAGAAAATGCTTCAGAAATAGCCAGAGCTGTAGAATTAGCAAATCTTTATCCTGATATAGTGAAAATCATTGCAGTAGGAAATGAAGCTATGGTAAAGTGGGCAGCTCCTTATTATGTTCAACCAGGGGTAATACTCAAATGGGTTAATCATCTTCAAGATCTGAAATCCAAAAGTAAACTCAGTAAAGATTTATGGATTACAAGTTCTGATAATTTTGCTTCTTGGGGTGGGGGATCTGAAGAATACCATGTTGAAGATTTAAGTAAACTCATTCATGCTGTGGATTTTATTTCAATGCATACATATCCTATGCACGATACGCATTACAATCCAGAATTTTGGAATGAAAGTAACGGAGATTCTGATAGTGAAATTGATCAAATCAACGCGGCTATGTTAAGAGCAAAATCTTATGCTCAATCTCAATATAAATCTGTTTTTGAGTACATGAAAAGCTTAGGTATAGATAAGCCAATACATATTGGAGAAACTGGTTGGGCGAGTCACTCTGATGGGTTCTATGGCAAAGATGGTTCAAGAGCTTGCGATGAATATAAGCAAGCATTGTATCATAATCATATAAGAGAATGGACAAACAAAGCAGGTATAAGCTGCTTTTATTTCCAAGCTATTGATGAACCATGGAAAGATGCAAACAATCCAAATGGTTCCGAAAATAATTTTGGTCTATTTACGGTGGATGGCAAAGCAAAGTATTTGATTTGGGACCTTGTTGATGAAGGAGCGTTCAAAGAGCTGAATCGTGGTGGTAGTAAAATTGAGAAGACATTTAAAGGTGATGAAAGTATGATGATGAAGACCGTTTATAATCCACTTTTAACTAAGGAGCCAGTTTTAGAATAGAAAAATTATAACGTTATGAAAAAGCTAGTATTAGCGATCTTTCTTATAAGTATTATTATGAGTTGTAATCAGGACACAAATAAATGGGTGGTGGATGTTTATGAAACTTCTGCAGCGGGTAAAAAAATGTCGAAAGTTACTGAAGCTAATAACGCTGAAAAAACTGTAAAAATCAGTATTGACACAAGTATAAAATATCAGACTATAACTGGTATTGGTGGATCTTTTACAGAGTCGTCAGCTTATTTATTAAACAAATTGGGGAAAGAGAATAGACAAAAAATACTTCAAGCATACTTTGGTGATGATGGAGCAAGGTATTCTCTAACTAGAACACATATGAATTCTTGTGATTTCTCATTGAGTAATTATTCTTATACACTGAATAAAGATAAGGAGCTAAAAGATTTTTCAATAGCTGAAGATATGGATGATCTAATTCCTATGATTAAAGATGCGATAGCTATTTCAAGTGATGGATTTAAAATAATTTCTTCACCTTGGACAGCTCCTCCTTGGATGAAAGACAATAATAACTATGTAGGAGGGAAATTGCTGCCAGAGTATTATGAATCATGGGCATTATTTTTTTCAAAATATATAGATGCATACAAAAAGGAAGGTATTGATATTTGGGGAATCACTGTTGAGAATGAACCACTAGGAAATGGAAATAACTGGGAAAGTATGCATTTCTCAGCTGAAGAGATGACAGATTTTGTGGCCAATCACCTTGGGCCAAGTATGGAGAAAAATGGACATGCGAATGTTAATATATTAGGATATGATCAGAATCGGGACCATCTAAAAGATTGGGTAGATGTGATGTACAAGGACGAAAAATCTTCCAAATATATGGATGGCACAGCGATCCATTGGTATGCAAGTACATATGAAGTGTTTCCAGAAGTTTTACAATATGCACATAATAAGGCACCAGGTAAATATTTAATTGAGACAGAAGGATGTGTAGATGCAGAGATACCACACTGGCAAGAGGATGAATGGTATTGGAGCAAAGAAGCGACTGATTGGGGTTGGGACTGGGCACCTGAAAAAGAAAAGCCATTGCACCCAAAGTATGTACCTGTTTATAGATATGCTAGAGATATAATAGGTTGCCTTAATAATTGGGTAGATGGATGGGTAGATTGGAATATGGTTTTGGATAAACAAGGTGGGCCAAACTGGTTCAAAAATTGGTGTCTGGCGCCAGTGATTGTCGATCCTGAAGAGGATGAAGTGTATTTTACTCCCATGTATTATGCTATGTCGCATTTCAGTAAGTATATAAGACCAGGTTCACAGAGAATTGATATGAAAATGGATAACGAAGAAGTCTTAGCTACTGCGGTACAAAATCCCGATGGATCCATTGCCATAGCTGTGTTAAATGAAAATGAATATCCGCTAAAAATACAAATAGAATTGGATACATTTACGAAAGAAGTTACCATAGATGCGAGTGCCATCCAGACTATTGTCTTAAAAGAGAAAAGCTAATGTCATGATAAATTAATACCCAATAAATCAAACCGTAATTCTAAATACTAAAACTAAATCATATGTCAAAATCTTTAAGTAAAGTTCCTTTAGGTCAAAAAATTGCTTTTGGAATAGGCATGTTTGCCAATCAGATGTTTCCAGCAATACTCGGAATATTTATGGTTGTTTTGGTGCAAGATTTAGGTTTCCCAGGTTGGATGTGGGCTCTCATATATTTTTTCCCAAGAATATTTGACTCTATTACTGACCCTATCATGGGCTATATTTCTGATAATACTAAATCAAGATGGGGAAGACGACGACAATATGTATTAATAGGAGGGATTATCATGGGTGTCTCTTATGTTTTCATGTGGCAACTCTTCAAAGAGAATTCACTGCAGTATAATTTTTGGTATTTCTTTGCATGGTCAATTGTCTTCTATTTAGGACTTACTTTTTTTAGTGTTCCATATGTAGCGATGGGTTATGAGATGAGTGATGATTTTCATGAGCGTACCAATATTATGGCTGTTGCCCAATGGATTGGACAATGGGCATGGGTAATTGCCCCTTGGTTTTGGGTGATAATGTATGATCCAGCTTGGTTTCCTTCTGCGGATGTGGCGGCAAGAGAACTAGCTATATGGGTGGCCATACCGTGTGCAATTTGCGCGATGGTGCCAGCCTTCTTTATAAAAAGTGAATCAACATTAGATGAGGATTATGATCCTTTAACTATATCAAATATCGGAGGTAGTTTAAGTAAGATATTTGAAAGTTTTGTCCAGGCATTTAGAATTAAGGAGTTTAGAAAAATATGCATTGCTACATTTCTTATATTCAACGCATTTAATACGGTAGCTGCGCTTACTTTTTTTGTTATTGTATACAAGCTCTTTAACGGTGATGCAGGAGCATCGGGTGTTTGGGTTTCTTTATTTGGTTGTTTAGGTGCTTTGGGTACTACATTTTTAGTTATTCCTATTGTAGCATGGATATCAAAAATTATAGGGAAGAAAAAAGCGTTTATAGTTGCTCAATTAATTTCTATTGTTGGATATTTTATGTTATGGTTTTTATTTGTTCCAGGAAAGCCGTGGATGTATATTATAGCATTGCCATTTTTCTCTTTCGGGATTGGAAGTTTATTCATGATTATGATGTCAATGACTGCTGATGTAATTGATGTAGATGAATTAAATACGGGTAAACGAAGAGAGGGAATTTTTGGAGCTATATATTGGTGGATGGTGAAAGTTGGTTTTGCAATTGCAGGAGCACTAAGTGGAGCCATAATAGCTTTAGTTGGGTTTAATCCAGATCTTGCTACCACAGATCAGCAATCCGCTGTTGATGGATTACATGCATTCTTTTGCTTTTTTCCAATGATAGGGACAATTATTGCAATTTATGTTATGCGTGATTATAGTATTACTGAAGAAAGAGCTAATGAAATTAGAGCGGAGTTAGATAGGAGGAAAATGGTTAAAAAACCAACATCTTACTATCAAGCAAATAAATTGGCATCACTAATGAATCTTGATTTTAACGCAGGTGAATCATCGGGAATTGACTTCTCGTCGAAGACAGAAGCCGAAGTTTCACAAATGTTTAATCAAACGCTGAATAAAGGGATGCATGGATTATGTTTCAGTCCGTATATGGAAGGACAGAATATTGGAGATATTTTGACTGAAGAACAAATTCAACGAAGGATGGATATCATTAAACCTCACACACAATGGGTAAGGTCCTTCTCATGTTCAGATGGAAATGAATTAATTCCTAAAGTTGCAAAAGAAAGAGGTTTAAAAACTATGGTCGGTGCTTGGATAGGTGCAGACAAAGAACAAAATAATAGGGAAATTTCAGCCTTAATCAAATTGGCAAGTCAAGGGTTAGTTGATGTTGCGGTAGTTGGAAACGAAGTATTAATGAGAGGCGACCTAACTCAAGCAGAAATGGTGAATTATATATTGAGAGTTAAGAATTCACTACCAAATATTCCAGTAGGATATGTAGATGCGTATTATCAATTTCATGATAGACCAGAACTTATTGAGGCATGTGATGTAATATTAGCAAATTGCTACCCATTCTGGGAAGGGTCGACAATAGAACAGTCTTCGCTTTATTTGAAACAAATGTATAAAGTTACTGAGATTGCAGCTCAAGGTAAGCCTGTTATAATTACCGAAACAGGTTGGCCTAATAAAGGAGAAAGTACGGATGGTGCTGATCCTTCAGATAATAATGCTATGAAGTATTTTATAAATGCAATTGAATGGAGTAATGAAAATAATATCAAAATGTTCTATTTCTCTTCATTTGATGAATCATGGAAAGTCCATCATGAAGGAGATGTAGGAGAACGATGGGGAATTTGGAATAAAAATGAAAAACTAAAATATTAGACTTATGTCCTATAGAGGAGAACAATTTTTGTGGAATAAATCCGCAAACAAAACAAAGAATAAAAACTTATTTGACACTCAAATAGAAGAAAAGTCTACAGAAGATATTGAGAAATTATTCTTAGAGGTTTTAAATAATGGAGTGCATGGATTTTGTTTCAGCTTGTATGCAGAAGGTCAAAAGCCCGGAGATATAATATCTGAAGAGCAGGTCAGAAGAAGAATGAAAATTCTTGCACCTCACACAGAATGGGTAAGAACATTTTCTTGTACAGAGGGCAATGAACTAATTCCTATGGTAGCAAAAGAAATGGGTATTAAAACGCTTGTAGGAGCTTGGTTAGGGGATGACCCTGAAGTCAATGAACGTGAAATAGAGGGGTTAATCAAATTGGCTAATGAAGGTCTAGTAGATATTGCAGCTGTTGGTAATGAAGTGATGTATAGAGAAGACTTATCAGAAGATGAGCTATTGGCTTTTATGCAAAGAGTTAAAGATTCGATTCCATCAAATATACCAATGGGTTATGTTGATGCATACTATGAATTTACACACCGACCAAGAATTACTAATTTGTGTGATGTGATTTTAACCAATTGCTATCCATATTGGGAAGGATGCCCATATGAATATTCTTTGGCCCACATGCAAGCAATGTTTAATGAAGCAAAAGATGCTGGTAAAGGAAAACGAGTCATTATTACAGAAACGGGATGGCCTAGTCAAGGAGAGTCTTTGAAGGGAGCACATTCAGGAAGAGAATCAGCATTAAAGTATTTTATTAATACACAGTTATGGTCCGCTGCTGATGATGTCGATATTTTTTACTTTTCATCATTTGATGAATCATGGAAGGTAGGAGCTGAAGGAGAAGTTGGAGCATACTGGGGTTTATGGGATAAAAATGAAAAATTAAAAGTTTAGAATGAACACATTTAAAGATTTAGGATTACCAAAAGGTAATGCAATTTGTTATTCAGGATTTAGGGACGGCCAAGATCCAGGAGGAATACATCCGTCCCATGAAGAAATCAAGGAAGATCTTGTAATTCTTCAAAAGAACTGGAAGTACTTAAGACTGTATGATTGTGATTTACACAGTCGGCGGGTTTTAGAAGTAATCACAGAAGAAAAAATGGATTTCAAAATAATGTTAGGAGCATATATTGTTGCTGAAATGAACAATTTTGGATGTCCTTGGGGAGGTGGTGTTTATTCTGAAGAAGAATTGGATGCTAATAAAATCAAAAATAAAAGGCAAATTCAGAAAATGATTGACTGGGCCAACAAGTATAAAGATATAGTTAGTTCATTGTCCGTAGGAAATGAAGCCTGTGTGGATTGGACTGACCATTATGTACCTGTGAGTAGTGTAATTGATTATGTAAGAATGGTGAAGAAGCAAGCTTCGCAACCTGTTACATTTTGTGAAAACTACGCTCCTTGGTTAAATAAATTAAAGCCTTTAGTTGAAGAATTGGATTTTATATCTGTACATACTTATCCCGTTTGGGAGTATAAACATATACATGAATCTTTGGAGTATACGAAACAAAATTACTATTCTGTAGCTGATATGTACCCAAATAAACCTGTGGTGATTACCGAAGCGGGCTGGTCTACAAATTCAAATGGAAGAGGGATACATCCAGAGCATGTAAGTGAAGAGAATCAAAAAGTATACTATGAAGATTTGATGGAGTGGGTAAACGAGGATAATATCTTAACATATGTATTTGAAGCTTTTGATGAAAAATGGAAAGGCTCCTCTGAAGCAATGGAACCTGAGAAACATTGGGGGCTTTTTCATACAGATCGTACGCCAAAACTTGTGATGCAGGAAATATATCAATCAATGCTTCAAGAAGAGTTTTAGAAAAATCAAATAGCCTGATAGACCTAGCAGGACAACTTTTACACAAATGGCAATTAAAACTGTTGTTTGTCAATATTATGATAGTACTAAAGTTTTCCATTTATCAAGTTGAATTGTGAGGTGTTCTTATAGTGTGTAAACCATATTGCACTTGTAGCACTGTCATTCCGAGTAAAGTCGAGCATTGTCATTCCGAGTGAAGTCGAGGAATAGAATGCCCTTAAACCTTTAATTTCGACCGAAGTGGAGAAATCTACTACAATCAATTTATTTGCTCAAGGGCTTTGTTAAACAATTTTGTGCAATTTGTTTTACACACGTTCTTATATTGCTACTTGCCATTTGATTGTGAATAACTATATTGTCAACTTGAAAAACATTGTACTATATTATTTGATATTGATCTTTTGCATTAATGCAAAAGCACAAGAATTGCCGAATAGAGGTGTCCCTTATTTGAACAATTATTTACCTAGTGAATTCAAGAGGAGTGGCAAAGTTTGGGATATTAAATCCAATAATCAGAATATTTTATTTCTAGCATCTGATAAAGGGCTGTTGGAATATGATGGTGAAGTATGGAAAAGGTATAAGGGTAGCAAGGGGTCTACAAGATCATTACTAGTCGCAAATGATTCAACACTATACTCTGGCTCAGATTTAGATTTTGGACGTTGGCAAAGGAATGAGCTACTAGAGTTTGAATACACCTCACTTTATCCTTTTAAAGAGAATATTGGTCAGATCACTGAAGAATTCTGGGACTTGTATCAATTGGGAGATTACATTATTTTTGTGTCTTTCAATAATATCTATGTTTACAATAATGACCAATTGACAAAAATTTCGGCTCCTTATCGCTTTGGAGGTTGCTTTAATGTAGATGGTTCATTGTATATAATCGATGAAAAATTTGGTATTTATAACTTCGATGGGATTTCATTAAATTTAGAAGTGCCATTTTCGGAGACGTCATCATTAATTGTATCTGGTCTAACTAAACTTAATGATGAATTACTAATTATTACACAAAATCAAGGGCTTTTCACTTATACCAATGGAGAACTGAAAAATTGGGCAAAAAAATTATCCTCACTGCTTACAAAGGACAAAGTTTTTAGCTTCACTACAATCGATAATGAGTATTTTGTATTTGGAACTATATTGAATGGTATATATATCACCGATAAAAATGGTGCAATTGTACAACATATCAATAAACAAAGAGGACTTCCTAATAATACAATATTAGATGTTCATTCTACTTCGAATGGAATGCTTTGGGTTAGTATGGATTTAGGAGTTTCAGGAATTCAGTTATTACAAAATTTGTCATATGTTTTTGATCATTCTGGTAAATTTGGGACTGGACAAACAGCTTTAATCAAAAATCATGTTTTTTACTTGGGAACCAATCAAGGATTATATACAAGTCTTTGGAGTGAATTAAGAAATGACGAAAAAGGTATTTCTTTTTCATTACTACCAGGGTCTACTGGACAAGTTTGGGTGCTTTCAAAAGTAGGAGAAACTTTAATTTGCGGTCACGATAAAGGGGTGTTTGAGGTTACCGAGCAGGGCCTAAATAGTATTAATGAAGATATTGGAGTACTGGATTTGATATCAGTAACTGAAAATATTCTTATCACAGGTACTTATAATGGACTGCATTTATACAAGAAAAAATTAAAAAAATGGGAGTTCGATAGAGAATTGGAACTTATAAAAGGAGCTTGTAATCAATTGCTATTGGACAATACAAATCATCTTTGGGTTCATATTCCTAACTATGGAGTTATTAGAGCTGAACTAAGTTCAGATTACAGCATAAAGGAAAGATCTATTTACCTTATTGAAGAACTAGAGGGTGAACTACTTTATATAGAAAATGATTCTTTAAATGTTTTTTTAGTCACAGATAAGTACAAATATATTTATGATTCTGGTGATGATGTAATGAAAAAGCATTCTGATTTTTTAAAAGATGGTATAATTAAACATAGATTACCTGGTAATCATTTGCCAGAAACGCTTAACGATACTTTTCAATTTCATCCAATTTATAATGGGTTTGCAATTAGACAAAATAAAAACTTACACCCGATCCCTACTAATAATATACTTCTATTAAGAAGATTTGAAATCTTTAATAAAGATACCTCTTTTGTCTTTCCAATTTCAGAAGACATTCCCTTCATTTACAATAATATAAAACTGGAATGTAGAGTGCCACATTATGAAAATGTGATGTACAGGTATTATTTAGAAGGTTATATGGACAGTTGGAGTGATTGGTCTTTAAATGATGAAGTTGAATTGTTGGGTTTGAGCGGAGGGAAGTATAATTTGCAAATAGAAGCAAGATCAGAAAATATTCAAGTCTCTACGCTAGATATTCCGATTTATGTATTGGCGCCTTGGTATCGTTCATATTATATTTATATAGTGTCTTTAGTGCTTTTAGGTTTGCTCTTTTATCTTTTGTACTGGATCTGTCTCTTATACACATCTCCGAGCCCACGAGACAGGCAGAAATCT
>CAJXUU010000150.1 GCA_913061325.1 uncultured Saprospirales bacterium
GAGATTTCTGCCTGTCTCGTGGGCTCGGAGATGTGTATAAGAGACAGGTTATATTGAGGGGTATAAAATTTTTCTGTTAGTTTTTCAACAAAATATTCTCTATTTTTTTCCTCGTCTAATAATGTTTTTAATTTGTCGACTTGAATAAAAGTAACTAGGTAGTCAAGACAACAAACATTTTCTGAGAATGCTATATATCTGGAGATGTCTTCTTGTTTTATGAGCCCATTTTTTGCCAAAATGTCTAAAACATATTCAACAGAAAAGCATGAGTCTTCACTTTGATCTTCAAATATTTTGGCTATCAAAAAGAATTCATCAATCTGCAATGACTCATGGGTTTCTTTGATGATGTTTTGGGCTTGGAGTGTATCCTTTAGCTTATCGAATTTTAAGGAGGTAATGGATTTTTTATTTGATTTATACTGCAATAATACATTTGGTTTTTCCGCATCCTTGTATGGTAATGATAGCAATCCCACGTTTTCGTCGATACTCACCCAGAGTTTATCATCGAAGTTTTCATTAACATTGTCGAAAATGTAGTCGGAGTACATATTTCCTTGCGTATCCATCAATGCAAGCTTCTTTTTACTGTTCTTAATTACAAGTATTTTTTTATACCCAGCAACAGATATTTCTGACTCTAATGTGAAATATTTTTCCTCAGTATTTTTGTCTAAGAAGTTTGATATAAACGTGTGCTTTCCATTTTTTTTATCATTTCTAGAAATTAAGTATTTTTTATAAGGACTATATGAGCCTTCCATTGATTTTATTAATTCTCCAGTGTTAGAAAAGAGGCCTGTAGTTTTGTTTTTAAAAATTACCAACATAAGTGAATCACAGAAAGGCTGTATTTTTTTAACACTATCTAGTGTATTAACTATATCATATTTACTATTAAATAAATGAGCAACACCGGATTTCTTGATCGCCCCAGTGAAATTCTTCTTATTTACTATTTGTTTATAAATTGGCGGAATAAGTACTTCTTTTGTACTTACATCTAATATTCCTTTTTTCTGTTCTTTAGAGAACTCAACGATAGATTTAGAAATACTTGAGTTTACTCTATAATCTAATGTGTCCAGTTTGTTTTTGTCTTTTAGGTACTCAAAGTGTTCTCTGCCAGTGTTATCTAAGAAAAGAAGATTGTTGATTATTCTAGCTTTATCAAACGTTTGTGGAAGTAGTTGTTTACCTTTTAAATTAAATATTTTGTATTTCTTTTTATCATTTGTAGCAAAGATGTATCCCGCTTCTTTATGGACAATAATTCGTTTAAAAGCAAGCGGTAGTATAGAGTTAAATGATGAATCATATAGTCCTTGTGTACCTTTTATATTTAGGATCATAAATCCATCACAAGCATCA
The DNA here is from genome assembly GCA_913061325.1 of uncultured Saprospirales bacterium. Taxonomy (GTDB): domain Bacteria; phylum Bacteroidota; class Bacteroidia; order Chitinophagales; family Saprospiraceae; genus CAJXUU01. The sequence goes on from CAJXUU010000150.1 coordinate 1,378, forward strand.
ATTAGATTAGTATAAGATATATCTGCATGATTATTCTCCTCTAAGTCATAGTTAATTTCAAGATTGTCGTTAGATATGTATAGGTACCGGTTTTGAAGAAGTTTTGATTGATAATTTGTAGTGAAAAAAAGATTATCTTCCATGATCAAATCTCCCTTACTATTATAGATTTTGATTCCTTTATTTGTCTTTACTATTTCGCAAGATTGTTCAATTAGATTTTTTTCGACCCTAAATCTTGTTTTTGCTATCCGAATCCTGTTTTTGATACTTGATCTATCTTTTTTCTCTTTCTCTTTTTTATATAGTTTTTTGAGTTTAGGTTTTGATATTTGATTTCCTTCAATATCAAAGAAAGTTAAGTCATCATTATATTTTGAGTAGAGATATTTACCATTGCCCAAGACACCCTTACTTGACCTATCATATTGGAGGATTGTTTGTCCTGATGAGTTTACAATTGTAGATGCGTTTATATTACTTATATGAAACAAATCACCATCAGTATCTAGCTTTGTATGCATCCCTTTGTACTTTACGGGTTGCAATATCCATTCTATATTATTTTGAGATATCGATTGGAGTGATATGCTCAAGAAAATAAGACTGATTAATATTCTATTCATAGTGAAATTTGTATGCAGTTATTCTAAAGATGAAAATCCTTTTCAGAATCATAATATGAATTACTAATCTATTCTCCGTAATATCATCTTTCAGCGAGGTAAATTAACCAAAAAGCCGCCCCATGTGTGTATGAAGCGGCTTTGTTTATATTAAACTCTGAATATTGTTTATACCAACATCCTTACCGGATTCTCCAACATTCCTTTCAATGTCTGTAAGAACATAGCACCTGAAGCACCATCTACAGTTCGGTGATCACAACTCAGTGTTACTTTCATCATATTTCCTATCACGATCTGACCATCTTTTACGATTGGTTTCTGTATGATAGAACCTATGGCAAGGATACACGAATCAGGACCATTGATAATGGCAGTAAATTCTTCGATTCCAAACATGCCTAAGTTAGAAATTGTGAATGTATTTCCACTCATTTCTGCTGGTTGCAGTTTTTTATCTTTTGCTTTTCCTGCCAATGTTCTCACTTCTTGGTTGATGTAAGTCATTGATTTCTGATCTGCATTATTAATAACCGGTACTAGTAATCCATCTGGAACCGCAACAGCTACACCAATATTAACATATGGGTGTACAGTTATTTTATCACCATGCCAGCTACTATTGATAGAAGGATGTTTTTTCAATGCCATTGCTGATGCTTTTACAACAAAATCATTGAAAGAAACTCTAATGTCATTTTTCTTAAGGTCAGTTCTTGCTGCTGTTGCAGCGTCCATATTGATCTCAACAGTAAGATAGAAGTGAGGAGCTGTAAATTTACTTTCACCCAATCTTCTAGCGATTACCTTTCTCATCTGAGTTACAGGTACATCACCGTATTGCACATCATTGTCAAGTGAAATCATTGGTGCAGAACTTCCTGTTGAAGGAGCTGCTTGAGCGCCTCCGCTAGCGATGAAGTCCTCTACATCTTTTTTGATGATTCTTCCTCCTTCACCAGTACCTGGGATAGTTGTTATATTAAGCCCCGCATCCGAAGCCATAGATTTAGCAAGAGGAGAAGCTTTTACTCTGGTCCCATTTTCTGCTTGCACAGGTATAGTAGCTGCAGTGGGTGCTGATTTAGCTGGAGCCGACGTTGCTGGAGCAGGTGAAGTAGCCGCAGGTGCTTCTTTCACTTCTTCCTTTGGCGCTGATGGTCCACTACCTGCTTGAGCTTCCTTGAGCTGAGCTTCGTAGTCTTCACCTTTAGCACCTATGATGGCTATAATACCATCTACGGGTACAGCGCCTTCTTTTTGTCCTATATATAGTAATGTGCCACTTTGGAAACTTTCTAATTCCATTGTCGCCTTATCCGTTTCTACTTCTGCAAGTATATCACCAGGTTCTACTTGGTCGCCTACACTCTTGAGCCAGCCTACGATGTTACCCTCTTCCATGGTATCACTCAGCCTCGGCATTCTTATAATCTCAGCCATAATTCTCTTTTTCGATTTTAATCAGAGGTCAAATTTAATATTTAGAATTTAATACTCTACTTCTAAGGAAAACAAATAGTATGTTGTTCAAATTTATTGCCAAAAAAAATCAATTATCGATAGTCTAGGAGTTTTTTTGAAAGAGATATTTTCGAAACACTTCCATTATTCTTGTTAGTCAACATTTAAGTAGCTTGCATAGCAAACATATACATCAGTGTAGCTAATGTAAATTTGCATACTGAGCCTACAATGTTAAGGACTCAATTTTGTCAACGTCATAAAGCGATTCAACGATTCAGCAATTCAACGATTCAACAATTCAACAATTCTAACAATTCAGCGATTCTCACGATTCTCACGATTCAGCAAATTATTACGATTATTAAAAAACAACAAATTGAATTCACCTCATAAATTGTATTATTCCTATTCCACTTAAAAATATGTAATTTCGCCATTCAAAATATTGATATATAATCCAAATGAAATTTTCGTCAAAAACTCTTGAAAATGCTGTAGAAGCTCTCGCGTCACTTCCTAGTGTAGGTAGGAAGTCAGCATTAAGACTAGCGCTTCATCTAATCAAAGACGATACAGCTAAGACGACAAAGATTGCCTCTGCATTGGTAGATCTTGAAACTAAGATTAACTACTGCCATATCTGTTACAATATTTCAGATGAAACTACTTGCGAGATATGCAAAGAACCCCACCGTAACAAATCTTTGATCTGCGTGGTAGAATCTGTCAGGGATGTAATGGCCATAGAAGAGACGACACAATTCAATGGTCAGTACCATGTGCTAGGTGGAGTAATATCTCCTATGGACGGAGTCGGGCCTGGCGATCTCAATATTGAGGCACTCAAACTAAGGGTAGAACAGGCAAAGCCTACAGAGCTAATAATGGCTATAAGCCCGACGATCGAAGGGGATACTACAATATATTACCTGTCGAAAATGATGGAACCATACAATATTGAGATCAGCACAATCGCTAGAGGTGTATCATTTGGTGGAGAACTAGAATATGCGGACGAACTAACGCTCGGTAGATCTATTGTCTCCCGTGTACCCTATAATTCAGATTCCTAAGCCTACATGAAAGTAGACATCAGCATAATAATCGTCAACTATAACGTGCGCCACTTTATCAAGCGGACGATAGAGTCTGTCTATGCTTCCAAAGTAGATGGGGTGACTTTTGATATTCATGTGGTGGATAATGCATCGATCGATGGATCTGTGGATATGATTAGAAGTTCGTTTCCAGAAGTTCATCTTATAGCAAATAAAGATAATGTTGGTTTTTCTACGGCTAATAATCAAGCAATTAGCGTAGCAAAGGGAGACTATATACTGGTACTTAATCCAGATACTGTAATCCAAGAAGATACATTACAGGTTTGCTACGACTATATGATCAATCACAAGGATGTTGGTGCTTTGGGTGTTAAAATGATTGATGGAGCAGGTAATTTTCTACCAGAATCAAAAAGAGATCTTCCTACAGTATGGAATTCATTGGCTAAGCTTTCTGGATTAGCAAGCATCTTTCCAAAGTCTAAGATGTTCAATGGATATGCTTTAGGGCATTTGGATGAAGATGAGCGGCATTCAATACAGGTACTTTGTGGAGCATTTATGTTTGTGAGTAAGTCAGTTATTGACAAAGTAGGAATGTTCGACGAACGATTCTTTATGTATGGAGAAGACATAGATTGGAGCAGACGGATTATAGAAGGTGGGTTTGAGATTCATTATGTACCAGATACTACGATCATACATTTCAAAGGAGAGAGTACAAAGAAGGCGAGTCTTAATTATGTGAAGACTTTCTATGGTGCAATGGGACTATATGTAGAGAAACATTATTCTGGAGGAGTGGGGAAGTGGTTTTCTAGATTTCTGAAGCTTGGCATAGGTCTGAGAGCAGGGATCAGTGGATTGAAAAGAATATTGATGACCATCTTGTGGCCATTGATTGATGCGGGATTGATAGGAGTAGCACTTTTTGGTTTTTCTAAGGTATGGGCTTCTCAGTATTTCGGGGATTCATCTTATTATGAAAAGAGTAATCTTGAATGGAACATCGTGCTCTATGCTTTGATATGGGCATTTGTGTTATGGTTTGTTGGATATTATCAGAAATCTAAGTGGCAGAAAAGGATGGTTGGTGTACTCTCAGGGCTCGCTAGCATCTTAGTCTTATATGCATTATTACCTGACGAATATAGGAGCAGTAGAGTAATCATATTGGCAGGAACGATCATCAGTTTTATTATCACTTCAATATCTTCTTTATTATCAAATAGACATACAGATTCTGAGACACAAAAAAATATACTAATCGTAGCGGAGAAGAAAGTGGCAACTGAAATAATAAAGTCCCTCGAAAAAGCTGATATAAAATCACATATATTAGGTATTGTAAATCCAAAGTCAGGAGCTGCAAAAAACTTGGACTATCTAAATGATATCAGTCAACTCAAACTGCTGAGCAAAGTCCTCAAAGCGGATGAAATCATTTTTAGCTCTGACAATATGTCTATGAAGGAGATCATGAAGCAAATGGTGCATTTAGATACCCGGCTATCTTACAAAATAGCTGGTGATGACAGTTTATCTATCCTTGGCAGTAATTCTAAAAATACAACAGGAGAACTATATAATGTAAATATTAAATACAACCTAGCGGATGGTTATTACCAACATATAAAACGAGTCTTTGATTTTAGTTTTGGACTTTTATTACTTGTGTTTTCTCCTATTTTGTTAGTTGTAAACCGATTTGCAGTTGTTGGATTACTAAGAAATATTATCCAAGTTATTTTTGGGATGAAAACATTGGTGGGTTACAGAGGCGACAAAGAAGATTTTCAAAATCTGCCGATCAGTTCTGATAATGTAATTACCATTTCTGCAGAAGGAGAAAATCATACATCAAATATGCATTATGCAAGAGATTACTCAGTATGGAAAGATCTTGAAATACTCCTAAAAAACTTGACCAAGTTAGCTTGATCGCAAAAATCATTCGATATGATCAGTACTAAGATAAAAGAAAAAGCTTCTCAATATTTTGAGAAAATTCAGAAGATCAGACATCATCTGCATATGAATCCTGAGCTTTCATTCCAAGAAGTAAATACTGGGAAATATATCGCTTCTGTACTCGATGAGTTAGGTGTTGAATATACTGCCGGTTGGTGTGATAATGGTTTAGTAGCTATTATCAAAGGAGACCAACCATCTGATAAAGTGATAATGCTACGTGCAGATATAGATGCACTTCCTATTCAAGAAGAAAATGAAGTGGCCTATAAATCTCAAAATAGTGGTGTTATGCATGCTTGTGGCCATGATGTACACACGTCTTGTTTATTAGGTGCTATGCATATATTGAATGATCTAAAGTCAGACTTTGGGGGTACGATCAAGTGCATATTCCAACCAGGAGAAGAACAACTACCTGGCGGCGCAAGCATCATGATCAAAGAAGGAGTATTAGAAAATCCAAAACCAACTTCTGTCCTAGGTCAACATGTACATCCACCGCTGGCGGTTGGGAGGATCGGCTATCGCTCAGGGATGTATATGGCATCTGCAGATGAAATCCGAATTACTGTAAAAGGGAAAGGGGGCCATGGAGCATTGCCACATAATTGTGTAGATACCGTATTGATGAGTGCAAGGATCTTAACTGCTTTGCAAGATGTTGTAGCTAGAAATACGAATCCTAATATTCCCGCAGTCTTATCTTTCGGCAAAATTAATAGTGTAGGCGGAGCTACCAATATCATCCCTGATGAAGTGAAGATAGAAGGCACATTCAGAACCATGAACGAAGATTGGCGATTAGAGGCGCACAAGCAAATCAAAAGAATAGCGGAGAAAACTGCCGAAAGTATGGGCGGTACGTGTGAAGTAGATATCATGATAGGCTATCCTTGTTTAATCAATGAACCGCAACTGACAGCGAGGACTCATTCTCACATGGTAGAGTATATGGGAGAAGAAAATGTTGTAGAACTTCCTATTCGGTTGACTGCGGAAGATTTTTCTTATTATTCTCAACAAGCAGACGCTTGTTTTTACAGATTGGGAACAGGAAATTCAGAATTAGGAATTACTTCAGCTGTGCATACACCTACATTTGATGTTGATGAACAAGCCTTGGAAATCGGTATGGGCTTGATGGCTTATTTGGCTGTTTCTGAATGCGCGGGATAATGATCAGAAAATTCCTTACTTCTTAACAGTCGCCCGAGTAGAATGCATCATTCGCAATCTCCATCCTTGATCAGTCGGGATAGCAACGATGCTTTCTAACCAATATCCTTTACCAGTTTCTTTTCCTACCACACTAAAGGAAGCGTAGTTATGATATGCTGCCCAAATAGAAGTTCCTTGTTTTTCCATACTTATGAAATCGAAGGAATTTTCTCGTTTATGAATTATTGTCTGATTCAGACTATTTCGAACATAATTTTTGACATCGCTATTATTCCAAAGTTCTCCATTTTCTAAGATTATAAAATCTTCTGTATGATAATCTAAGATTTTTGTTGAATCAAGACCACCCCATACATCATCGAAAATGCCCTGCACTAATTTTTTTATTTCTTTCTCTTCTTCCGAAGTTACAGAAGTTGACTGCCCTGTCAAAAAAGAGCTGAAACCGATCATAATGATAAATAAGTAATATTTCATGGCTTAGATTTAGATATCAAAATAAGAAACTTTGCAAATGAATTTTAAATTTATTAGACCAAAGATTAATTTTCTTCACCCCATTCCCACTTTCGCTAAATTCTCAACCTTATTTCTTTCCAAAAAGGCATCAATGGTTTCGAAATGTTCGATTACCCTTTTATCTTTAAATTCAAATACTTTTTCAGACAACCCTTGAAGGAAATCTCTATCGTGTGAGACTAATATAAGGGTGCCATCAAAATTCAGTAGTGCCTCTTTAAGCACATCTTTTGATTTAATATCTAGGTGATTGGTGGGTTCATCAAGGATGAGAAGATTGACAGGTTCAAGCAGTAGTTTTACCATTGCTAATCTTGTCTTTTCACCTCCTGATAATACACTTACTTTTTTATCAACGTCATCGCCACTGAACATAAACCTTCCGAGGATGTTTTTTATTTGGGATCTAATATCTCCCTTAGCTACTTCATCAACTGTTTCAAATACAGTCAATGAGCCATCTAAAAGAGAAGCTTGATTTTGAGCGAAGTAACCTACTTTTGCATTGTGACCTAATTCACATCTACCATCGAAGTCTATTTCTCCCATTATGGCTTTGATCATAGTAGATTTCCCTTCACCGTTTCTACCGACGAATGATACTTTCTGCCCACGTTCAATTGTCATATTGGCTTTTTGAAATACAGTGTGCTCGCCATATTTTTTTAATAAGTCTTCGACGATGACTGGATAATCTCCCGACCTCATAGATGGAGGGAATCTTAATTTTAAAGAAGAACTATCGACTTCATCAACTTCAATTATCTCTAATTTCTCAAGCATTCGTTCTACGGATGATACTTGATTAGTTTTTGAGTAAGTTCCTTTGAATCTCTCTACAAATCGTTCTTGTTCGGCTATGAATTTTTTCTGTTCTTTGAAAGCTTTTACTTGATCAGCTCGACGATCTTCCCTAAGTACTAGATAGTGAGAATAGTTAGCCTTATAGTCATATATTTTACCCATAGTCACCTCAATGGTTCTATTTGTAATGTTATCAATAAATGCTCTGTCGTGAGAGATGACTACAACCGCTTTTGCTTTGTTGATTAAGAAATCCTCTAACCAAATCACAGATTCAATATCAATATGATTTGTAGGCTCATCAAGTAAGATTAGATCTGGTTTTTGTAATAATATTTTTGCCAATTCGATTCTCATACGCCATCCACCACTAAATTCGCTAGTTTGTCTTTCGAAATCTTCCCTTTTAAACCCCAAACCTATTAAAGCCTTTTCAATTTCTGCATCATGATTTACCTCTTCGAGCGAGTAAAATTGTTCACCGAGATCTGAAACTCTTTCTATGATATCCATGTACTCCTTGGACTCATAATCAGTTCTAGTTTCTAAGGCTTTATTGAGCTTTTCCATTTCTTCTTTCATGCTATTGTATTCATGAAAAGCTTTGCCTGTTTCTTCGAATACCGTACGATCATCTTCAGTAAGTAGGTGTTGGGGCAGATATGCGATTACGGATTCTTTAGCTTTACGTACTTGCCCACGAGTTGGGGTTTGTTCGCCAGCTATGATTTTCATCATTGTTGATTTACCAGCACCATTTTTACCCATGAGTGCTATCTTATCATTTTCATTTATGACAAAAGATACATTGCTAAATAATTTGTGTCCACTGAATTCTACTGCAAGTCCGTCGATCGATATCATGTCTATTATTTTGTGTCTCTATATTGATGGGGAGGACGACTGTTTGCTGAATAAACCGGTCGCACGCCAGAAACTTTTTATTTCGAGGTGCAAAAGTAAAATATTATTTGATCAGCATTGCAGATACTATACATTTCATGGTCAAATAATAGATAAGTGGTTACGAATATCATAATGCATGAATCTGATATATAATTTGAATTATCTTGCATCATATATTAGAAAACGTTCATGGGTCGCTCTCTACTAATACGTGCGTTCTTACAGAAATAAATGTAATGTCATTAATTAAAAAATTAGCTGGGCAGACCGCGATTTATGGGTTGAGTAATATCTTCTCAAGAGTCTTGCTGTTTATTGTGTTTACTATTTATCTAACTAGAAAATTCGGGAAAGTAGAGTATGGTATATACGCTGACATGTATAGCTATGCCGCAGTTATCTTAACCATACTTATCTTTAGAATGGATACGGCCCTATTTCGGTATGGAAAAAAAGAAGGAATGGATAAAGTATTCAGTACTACATTTTGGACAGTTGTAGGGGTTTCTATTTTGACATTAATACTCATTTTACCATTTGATGATAGTCTAGCTGATGCTTTAACCTATGGCGATTCCCCACATTATGTGAGATGGTTCGTGTACTTCTTGATTCTCGATGCGCTAGCTGCGCCTGTATTTGCAAAACTTAGATTGGAAAATCGACCGGTAAGGTTTGTTATTCTTAAGTTCTTGAACATCATTTTGACTTCAGGACTTATTATATTTTTTATAGAATTCTTGCCTAACAGTATGCCAGTTTGGTATGATTCGATTACTACTTTTTTTGGTATGACTCGACAAGTAGATTTTGTCTTTCTTACTAATTTACTAGCCTCTGCGTTTGTTTTACTTTTTATGATTCCTGAATTGAGATCAATTAAGTTTCAATTTGATACTGTGCTATTCAAGAAGATGTTTTGGTATGTTGTTCCGTTGGTTTTTGTTGCTATTGCAGGAAACGTCAATCAATCATTTGCTGCACCTTTACAGAAGTATTTTTTGGGTAGTGATATAACGGAGAATATATCTAATGTAGCTGTATATGCTGCTGCTGCAAAGTTGGCCATATTACTAAACTTATTTACTTCAGCATTCAATTATGCTGCAGAACCCTTCTTTTTTAACAATGCAGATAATAAAGATTCATTGAAGATTTATGGTAAGGTTGCACTTGCTTTTACTATAGTAGCTTGTCTAGGAGCCTTAGCAATTATATTTTATATTGATATAATTATATTATTACTTGGGGAGAATTTTAGAAGTGGTATCAATGTGGTTCCGATATTACTTTTCGCTTATATATTCTTAGGCTTATATTATAATGTCTCTATCTGGTATAAACTGAAAGATAAAACTCATATAGGGGCTATGATTTCATTTGCTGGTGTATTTTCTACTATTGTGATTAGTATTATGTTGCTTCCAATAATCGGAGCAATAGCTTCGGCTTGGGCGGCGCTCGTTTGTTATATTATTATGGTAGTGATTGGTTATGTAGTTGGGCAGAAATATTATCCTGTAGTATATCCTGTAAAGTCTATTTTGAGCTACGTATTAATTACTGCCATATTAGCCATAGGTTCATTATATCTTCGACAAATAGGATTGTCACATGTCTCTTTTTATTTCATTACCACTTTTATATTAGGTTCGTTCTTTGTTTTGATATATAAACGAGAGTGGAAAGATATAATTTCTCAGTAGGGTTTGTATCCCTTGAAAGATTGATAGAATTTTAGGTTTTATGTAATCATATTAGATAGAAATATCAGACACAAAAGGGCAAAAAAAAATCGTATCCAGGACGTCTCCTCATACGATTTTTAAACAACGCTAATTATTTGGTGGTAAGGTATAGCTTTTATGTGATAAAAATATTAAGTCGTTTCAGATATTTGTTCTTCTTTTTCCACATTTCGTATAAAGAGATTTTGTCATGTATTTATTCAGTTAATCTTCAATGTGTTATATCATATTACTCTCTTTTTTAATATGATATGTTTCCTTCATAAATGTTGCTTTTGTCTCAATCGAGGGTCTTGCAGATGTAGTATTTAAGTCGTATATTGCGACTAATAATGTCAAATAAAAAGACATATGAGAAACAGAATAAAAATAAAGAAAATTTTTATACAAGGCAGAGGAGCACAAATCAATCCAGATAATCCATTTGAGAATAGATCAAAAAGTAAGGAATTAGATGAGATTTGGTTTGATGAAGATTTACCTGTTTTAAAAACTCGATTAGTAAATACAAATCCGAAGACAATAGTCAACAAAGTGGATAGTCCTGATACTGGCATGGAATATTCACTTAATCCATATCAAGGCTGTGAACATGGTTGTGTATATTGTTATGCTAGGAATACACACACATATTGGGGCTATAGTTCTGGTACAGATTTCGAAACTACGATACTTGCTAAAGTGAATGCTGCGGAACTCTTAGAAAAGAAGCTTACATCCAAGTCTTGGAAACCTTACCCTATAATGCTTTCAGGCAATACAGATTGCTATCAGCCAGCAGAGAAGAAACTACAGCTAACCAGAAAACTGCTTCAAGTATTCTTAGACTACAAACATCCAGTTGGAATAGTTACTAAAAATACGTTGATATTAAGAGATCTTGATATTTTGAAGGAACTGAATAAATTAAATCTCATATCAATTGCTATCTCTATTAATACATTAGATGATAAATTGAGACAAAAGTTAGAGCCTAGAGCAAGTTCGATTCAAAAGAGATTAAGTTTGATTGATAAGCTTACTACTGCAGGGCTTCCTGTCACTGTTTTAGCAGCTCCAATAATACCAGGACTCAATGATCATGATATTTTTAATTTAGTAAAAGAAGTAGCTAGCCTTGGGGCTAGGAGGATATCACATATTGTACTGAGATTGAATGGGGACTTGCCTGAAATATTTTCAGACTGGCTAGATAAATCATATCCTGATAGGGCCAAGAAGGTGCTTAATAAGATTGCTGAAATGCACAAAGGTAAACTTGGCAATTCTGTTTATGGTGAAAGAATGAAAGGTACTGGAATAATATCAGATATGATTGATCAGCAATTCAAAATGGCGAAGCGCCTATATTTATTAGATAATGAACCATTTGAGTATAATCTGTCTCTTATACACATCTGACGCTGCCGACGAAGAGGATAGTGTAGA
>CAJXUU010000151.1 GCA_913061325.1 uncultured Saprospirales bacterium
GAGATGTGTATAAGAGACAGCTTTATTAGGCTATGATGATATAGTTAAAAAATCAAGTGATGAATTCAAGCAGCCTATTCGGAATATTCGTGGAGTGTACTTCTTGATTGATAGCTGAAAAGAAAAAGAAAAAGAGGTTGTTTATGTAGGTCAAGCAAAGTCAATAATGAATAGGCTATCTGGTCATTTTTGGAAAGTCGAAAAAGAATTTGATCGTGTTTTTTTTATTGAGTTGGAACATGAAGATTTGGAGGAGATTGAATCATACTACATATGGCATTTAGGATATCCTGTCTATAATAAAGATGCAGGGAAGAATGATCACCTAGTAAGGAAGTTACTTTGTATTGCTGAGCTTTATAGGTAAGATTGTTTAGAAAAAAGAGAGCTAGTACAGCTCTCCTATAAATGAAACAAAAGTAGTATCCCTAGCACTAGGAGAAATAATAACTAACTGCTGCCCCCATAAAACTGAAGAAACCAACTCATACTCAAATAAACTGCTGTACCTGCCACCAAAAACAAATGTCTCCTGACAAGACTCAAGGTAGGGACCTAATACCTGACCAAAGTCACCTAACCGATGCCGATCAACTGACGCACTAATAAATGATGAGAAATGAGAATCAAGCGAAAGACACTCACTAACCTGTGGTGATAACTGAACTGTGCCAGCTGTAGATAATGTAACCATAACTATATAATATATAAATGAAAAAAAACTGATGAGACTGATGCTCATACTATCGTATGCCTACTAAGGGAAGATATACTTATATGCAAGGTGGATCGCCGACGGAGGAGGTGCCAGAGTGACGAAGGATCTCAGACCTTGCAGATATGTATATCTGGACCTAACTATGCATGAGTATGTATGATAATCCCCAATGCCCTTTACTTGGATATTGGATGTGTTTAAGAAATGGCAGAGGATTTATTTACCTAAAGATTGTTGCTTCTATGAGTTCTAGATCTATTCCTGAATATTCACTGTACTCTTTGAAAGTAATTGATTGATGGTCTTGCTTGCCTAGTTCCTTTTTGATTTTGTTGATAGTAGATCTACCGTATCGTTCACTTTTACCAGTGATGATAGAAATGTCTTTTGGGTAAATAATAATTCGTCTGAATCTTTTCATAACTAAACCAATTTTAGATCATAGAACTACAGACCGCACGCCCAATTCTGATGAATCGGTTCCTTCCTTTAAAATTGACATTTAGTCAATTCTATTAGCTAAGGCTAAATAGTCAGTCCCATACAGTATCCTTACTGTATCCATACACTATCTATGGAGTATCTGTAGGACAACAAATATTGAAATTGGTGGCCGCAAGCTGATTTTGATGAATCAGTTCTTTTACTTCGAATGGACATTTAGTCCATTCGATTAGCTATGCTATAACCGCTCACTCTTATACACCATCTATACACTATCTATGAAGTATCTATAGGTGTTTAAGCACGAAATTGGAAGGGATTCATATTACAAAAATATATAATATATTGAAGTAAGTCAAATTACTGATTGTGGAAGGTTTGAAATACATCAAACCAGTTCCTATTTGGATTAAATCTATTGGGAGAAGGATAGTTAGCTGTTGGGTTGAAAGTAGGGAAGTGGATGTTGTTTTTTAGAGGTATGAAATCCGGGTCAGAAAGAATAGATTCTGTTTGGTCTATGAATCTTATGTTTCCGTGGAGATGATATATCGCATATTTTCTTGTTTCGTCGAATAGGATCCAGTTCGTAGAAGAGAATTTAGATTTTAGATGTTTAACAAGAAGTGGGAGAATATTAAATGAAGGTTTGATTGTTCCGAAGGATATGTCATTTCTCATTTGATGGAAAGTGATTTGATTTTGTATTCTTTCGATTTCTCTGATGATTTTTTGGTTTAATGCTGCTAGATGATCCTTTGATGCATAATGGTCTGAAATGGAATTATGTTTTGATAGAATTAGAGATATCCTTTCAAATATTTTTGATTCTATTCCTTTTTCATGGGATAGAAATAGCGCGTATAATTCTTTGATTTCTCTTTGGCTAGATTTAGTGATATTGCCATTTAGTACTCTTAGTGATAGATCTTCATTGGTGACAATGTCAATCTGTTGAGAAGACATGGTTGGTTTATATGAAAGAGATGGATCTATTGAAACTGTGTTGTATTTGTTCTTGTATTGATAAAATATATAAGATAAGAAGCCTTCGAAAGTACCATCGTAAGTAATTGAATGTTTTGCTAATCTTTCTCTTTTCATAGTTGGGCATGGATATATTTCCAATGATGCAAATAACGACAAAATGAGTCACATAATTCGACATATGTAATATGATTAATAAAATATTATATAAGATAGTGATATACTAAATGTTGTATTATGGCAAAAAGGACTTAATAGTGTAAAATGTGGAAGTGATGGTTTGCATTCTGAGCAAGCACAGTATTAATATTGAATAATTAAATAACCGCTCGACATTATTGGAGAGCATAAATAATTATTCATATGGCTAAGCAAAAAGGCTTAATAAAGCTGAAAGGAAAACTGGATGATATTTCCTTTTACAAATCAGATGGACAATATCTGGCTCGAATGAAGGGTGGGGTAGATGGTGATAGAATTGCCAATGACCCGAACTTTCAAAGAACGAGAGAGAATGGATCTGAATTTGGAAGATCTGCTACTGCAGGAAAACTCCTGAGAACTGCAGTCAGAAATCTGATGACCAATGCAAAGGATAGATTGGTGACTTCTAGACTAACGAAGGCGATGACGCAAATCAAGAACCTTGATACTACAAGTATTAGAGGAGAAAGAAATGTGGGACTTGGAATCGTTGCGACAGGAGGAAAAGCCTTACTGAAAGGTTTCAATTTCAATATCAAAGCTATACTGTCTAGTATCTTTTTTGCAATGTACGCTCTTGACAGTGTAACTGGAGAAGTAACCATTACAGACTTGAATCCCACCAATGATATAGTTGCACCAGGTGGAGCTACGCATATGGCTATTAAATCTGGGTGGTCAAAAGTGGATTTTTCAACTGGAGAATTTGATACGGTTCTCAGCAATGTAGAAACATTAGCAATTGATTCAACAGTGCAAACTCTGAATCTTGCATTTGCCGCTCCACCTACAGGAACTGGATGTGGATTCCACTTGCTTCATATTGAGTTCTACCAAGAGGTAAATGGGGATCTCTATTCTCTTAAGAATGGGTCATACAACTCACTTAGCATCTTAGAAGTAACTGTCTAATTCCAAAGAGATGATAGTAGAACTAGCAAGAACGTATTATCCGGAATGGACAAGAGGTCTGATAAAGATCAATGATGTCATACTGACTCAGAGCTTGGAATTACCATGGCTAGAAAACCAAAGGAATATCTCATGCATTCCAGAAGGGATCTATCCGATAGTAAGACGCCAAAGTGCAAGATTCAGAGATCATCTACTGATCGAAGATGTGCCGGATCGTGATCTTATTCTACTTCATCCAGCGAATGACGCTAGTGAAGAGCTGAGAGGTTGTGTTGCACCAGTGATGAGATTGTTGGGTAGCGACAAAGGAAGCTACTCTAGAATCGCTCTGGAGTTGATTATGGCTAATCTGGCTTTAGTAAATTATGATGATTGTTTTATTAAGATTTATGAAGCGATAGATTTCTGACTAAAGGGAAGAGTTCTAGAGTGAATGAATCGTAAAAGTGAAATTATGAATTTAGTAGCGAGGGTTAAGAGCCCAACTCCAAGTTTTTTTAAGAAGCTTAGGAATATAGGTATTGCATTAGCAACTGCAGGTGGAGCGATATTGGCAGCTCCGATATCATTGCCTGCTTTGGTAGTGACGATTGGAGGCTATCTGGTAACTGCGGGAGCAGTAGCGACAGCGGTAAGTCAAGTGACAACAGATGTGGATTCATTGAAATCTCCAATGAGGTTTCCGAAAGGAGTGATTGATGAGCCATATAAGTAATCAAAGTGCAGGTACCTTCGGTGGTACCATCTTAGCTATCGTTGGGGTCATAGACTCTAGCGATATGCTTAAGACTGCAATTCTTGCAGGGATAGGTGCAGTGGTTAGTTTTGGAGTGTCTACGGTTCTTAAGCGTTTGTTCAGTTCTAAACGGAAAAAAGAAGATGTATAGGTACAGAGCAAATGAATTTTGGAGTTGGTGAAGAAATTGGAATTGAAGTAATGATCTATTTTACCTCAGCTAAAAAGGTATGTAGCAATTACATCTTTTTAAATATCAGTGTAAGAGATATTTTTTTAATTGGCAATACATTGTTCAGTGTTTTTTATAATTTTGAACAAAATATAATTAATGAAAAAAGCTTCACTATTATTAATCCAATTACTCATATTATCAAAAATAGGATATAGTCAATCATGCCTAAGTGAGGGACTTATCTTATTCGATATTAACCATTTAAATGAATTCCTAGAAGAAAACCCCAACTGCACTTGCATTGAAGGCAGTGTAGATATTCGCGGTATTGGAACTATCGACAATGAAGAGGGGCTTGGTTTTCTCCAAATCAAAGAAATAAAGGGCGACTTACTTATAAGTAATGTAAATTATTTTAGTCTTGGTAAGTTTAGATTTCTTGATAGTATAAAATATGTTGGCGGTGATTTAAAGATAAGTAGTATAGGGACCAGAAAACTTAACATATTACCCAATATTAAGGAAGTTGGAGGTGATTTTGAAGTGAAATATGTATATTATAATGATAATAATTTTAATTATTCCGCTGAGTTTTTTGACTCTTTTAAGAAATTAGAAAGAGTTGGTGGTGATTTTAGACCCCATGAATACATGAAAAATCATGTTGGGTTTCCTAATCTTTCTTATATCGGAGAAAATTGTGATATTAACTATGAGTCAGGATTCAACAACTTTGATGGTCTAAGTAAACTAGATACAGTTGGAGGTAATCTGCATGTCAGAGTATGGTCTTCATTAACAAATGCAAACTTTGATCATCTTAGGTATATTGGAGGTGATATATGGTTTAAATTGAATGAAAATTTAAAGAAAATTAATTTTGATAGTTTAAATTATGTTGGTGGAGATATAAGATTTGATGATTGTGCAATATTAGAAGAGCCTATTGGAATGCCAAAGCTAGTGAAGCTGAATGGAGACTTAGAATTTATAGAAGCTGGGATATCTGAACAAATTGCAACAATGCCAGAATTGGAAAATGTAGGAGGTAATATAGTGATCCGTGATTGTGAAGAAGTTATTAATCTTGAAGGATTTCCTAAGCTAAAAGTAATAAGAGGTAATTTGGATTTAGATTCAAACTTAAAATTAAATTCACTTGAGGGGCTAAATTCTATAGATAGTATTTTAGGTGATTTGGAGATGAGAGGATCACCAATAAAATCGATGGAGCCGATAGGTAATACAATTGACTATTTAGGAATTATTAGATGGACCTCAGGACTTAAAAATTTTAAAGGGTTAGAGAGATTAAAAAGGATGCGTGGAATTTCGGAGGTGGGATTCATATTAGAAGATTTTACTGGATTAGATAGCTTGGAATATCTTGATTTTATTTTCATTAATCAATGGTCACGTTTGAAAAATCTGAAAGGATTGGAAACGATTGATAGTATACGGGCCATAACAATTAAAGACAACGAATACATAGAGTCACTAGAAGGGTTAGATGGAGTATTAGGTTTTAATTGGCTTATTCTTACTGACAATCCTAATCTTAAAACTTGTGCTTCAGATTTTATTTGCGATAAAATTGATGAATTAGACAAAATCGATATAGATAATAATGGTGAAGAATGTAATTCTAGGTTTAAGATAAAGGATGTTTGCAAGAGAAGATACAAGATATTTGTAGAATCGTTCTATGATCTAAATGAAAATGGAGTGAAGGAAGAGGATGAGAAACTTATAAGCGGACCTTTGTACAAGATTGCACCTCAGGATAATTACGCTTATTTCGCAGATCCAGAACGCCCATTTTTATACGTAGGAGAAGGAGAATATGAAGTAACAATTGATGAAGAAACATTTAGCACATGGGAATTGACATCGAATATTGAGGGCTTTACCGTAGCGGTAGATTCAGTTACTACAAGTGTTGTAATCCAATACGGTTATATACCTAAGAATTTCGAGACATCATCTGACTTGCAATTAATAGCAACCTCGCTAAGATGTAATACGTTTGCCGACTTAACCGGTAATTTTATTAACAATGGAAATACGGTATTGAGTGGAACAAATTATATAACATCTAATGAACTTGTAGATAGTATCACTTTTGAGATTGAACCAGATACTATTATAACTGACACTATTTTTGGTTGGCATTTTCAAGATGTATTTCCTGGCTATGGATCGAAACTAACAATGAACTTCAAGGTGCCTGGTCCTTTAGAGTTTGAGATAGGAGACAAGTTGCTTTTTACTGGATATGCAGAGTATAAAGATCAGAATAACAATGAGTATAATGATGTTCAAAATTATGCGGAAGAAATTAGATGTTCCTATGATCCTAATGATAAAAATTGTACCCCACTCTATTTAGATAGATATACATTGTTTGGTGAGGAATTGACCTATAAAATTAGGTTTCAGAATACAGGAAATGATGAAGCGTATGATATTGTTGTACGAGATACATTGGATGAGAATTTAGACTTATCTACATTTAAAGTGATTGCTAGTAGTCACCCATCTTTGCTAAGTACGCAATTGAATAGAGATAATCGTTCTGTAGCCTTTGAGTTTAATAATATATATTTACCTGATAGTACTACAAATGAGCCTGAAAGCCATGGCTTTATCATTTATAATGTTTCTCCAAAATCAAGTCTTCCTGAAGAAACGACAATTGAAAACAAAGCATATATCTATTTTGACTTCAATCCTCCGATATTAACAAATACTACAGAGAATGTTTTAGTGAGTGAACTTCCAGTTCTAGGAACCTCGAAAGTTGGAGAATTTGCAATCAATCTATATCCAAATCCAGTATCTGGCAGTCTATATTTTTCAAGTTCAGAAATGATAAAGAATGTGGAGCTAATTGACATACGAGGAACGACTATTTTAACCCAAGATGTTTTTGGAATGGACGGTACATTGAATTTAGATAATATAAGACAAGGTCTTTATATTGTCAAAATTTATACTCCTACGGGTATTGGCACTAGGAAAATAATAGTGAATTAACAATAATGATTAAAAACTATAATTTCATTGCTTCTAATGGTCCTGATATGATTTATGGACTTTTGGCTACAGATATGTAAAACAGTAGGTTAAATCATACGTACATTAAATCACCCATAACAATATAAAACGCTATTTAACCACATTCATCCGTATTGTAAAAGGTTTAGTTTTTAATGATTTTATGAGAAGATACATTTAGACCATCAGAAAGATATAGGAAATAGACCCCCTTTGATAAATGACATATATCGATGTTGTTTGAGATTCGTAGATTAAGTATTTCTTTGCCTAAAACATCAAAAATAATAGCATTCAATTCATTTGAAGATCCTTCTACTTGTAGAATGTCAGAAGTAGGATTAGGGTAAATTAAAATGTCTAATTTATTTTCATCATGAACAGCAACGGAAGTACAATCATAGCCTGCATCATTTATGTTCCAACTATAATTGTCTACTAAATACTGGCGAGCATCTTCAGCAATACAATAATAAACTTCTAGCGCATCTAAACTTACATAAGATTTTACATCTTGATGAGACCACCCAATTAAGGTTGCATCATAATTAGCTGTAGATAATCCAGAATCGTCAAACATATTTTTCATCTTAATAACATTTCCAATATTCCAAGTGCTTAGATCTGCATTGAAAGCGGTTGCAGATTGAAACATCTTCTCCATATTTTTTACATTGCTTACATCCCAGCTACTGATATCGGCATTAAAAACTTTTGCATTATTAAACATACCAAGCATAAGAATAACATTCCCTACATCCCAACTGCTAAGATCTGCATTGAAAGCATCTGTAGATTGAAACATACCTGCCATATATTTCACACGACTAACATCCCAACTGCTAAGATCTGCATTGAATATTTTAGCATTATCAAACATAAAACTCATAGTAGTAACGTTCCCAACATTCCAACTATTGAGATCTGCATTGAAAACTGTGGCAAGATCAAACATAGACCCCATATTAGTAACATTCCCAACATTCCAGTTACTGATATCTGCATTGAAAACTTTTGCACCAAAAAACATAGAACTCATATTAGTTACATTACTAACATCCCAACTACTAAGATCTGCATTGAATGCTTTTGCACTAGCAAACATATAAGTCATATTAGCAACATTCTCAACATCCCAACTGCTAAGATCTGCATTGAATACACTTGCACTAGCAAAAATATAACTCATATCGGTTACATTCCCAACATTCCAGTTACTAAGATCTGAATTGAATGCACTTGAATGTCTGAACATATTATTCATATCAGTTACATTACTAACGTCCCAACCACTGAGGTCTGCATTGAATTTTTCTGCATATCTAAACATTGCCGATATGTCATTCACATTCCCAACATTCCACCCACTAAGATTTGCATTGAAAATATCTGCTGAATTAAACATACCACTCATATCAGTTACATTACTAACTTCCCATTTACTTAGATCGGCATTGAAAGAAGTTTTTTCTTGAAATGAATTAGACATATCAGTTACATTACTAACATCCCAATCAGGCATAGCACCAAATTCACTATCAAAACACAAACCATCTACAGGGTTTGTAGTTAAGCAAGTATAAATGGCTTCATAGAAGTTATCGTCTGTAATTGGAGTGAACGAACAATCAAAGCCTGCATCAACGATAGACCAATTATAATTGTCTAATAAGAACTGTCTTTCATTCTGACTATTACAGTAGTTTATTGATTCAGCTCCAAATGTCACATTAGGTTTTACATTTTGAGCTGACCATCCAATCAATATGGCGTCGTAATTGACTTTTGATAGACCAGACTCTCCAAACATACTAGACATATGAGTAGCATTTTCAATACTCCACTCACTTAGATCTGCATTAAAGGAGGTTGCTAGGTAAAACATCCCACCGAATTGAGATACATTACTTACATCCCAGGTACTAAGATCAGAATTGAAGGCTGGAGTACCACTAAACATACTGCTCATATCTTTCACATTACTGACATCCCAAGAGCTAAGATCAGAAGCGAAGCTGGATGCAATATTAAACATAGCGCCCATATTAGAAACATTACTGACATCCCAACTACTAATATCAGCTTTGAAAGAATTTGCAGATTGAAACATTCCAGTCATACTGTTTACATTACTTACATCCCAATTGCTAAGATCTGATGTAAAATATGCTGCATCTTGAAACATCAATGCCATATCTGTGACATTTCCAACTGTCCAATTACTTAGATCCGAATTGAAAGTGGTGGCACCGCTAAACATACGGCTCATATCTGTGACACTTTCTAGATCCCAATTACTTAAGTTAGCATTAAAGGTGCTAAACTGATAAAATGCCCTAGACATATCCGTCACACTACTTACGTCCCAATCAGGCATAGGGCCATACTCACTATTGATACACATACCGTCTATAGGGTTTGTTCCTAAACAAACATCAATAGCTTCATAGAAATTAGAATCGGTAATTGGAGTTTGAGAGTAAGAATTAGAAGAGATTAATACCGCTAATAGGAATAGTAATTTATTCATTGGTTTATTATTTATAGAATGTAAATATAACAATGAGAAATTTGTTATTTGTTTTGTTGGTTGTATTTTTTCTTTTTTCTGTGATCCCCAGGCAGTATAACAAAGAGAACCTATCTAATACCTCGCAGAGGTTTGCCCAAAGGGATATCAGATGGGCTCTCGACTTATGCTGGATGTAGCGGTCAAAAAGGCGGTGTCCTCAACCTAGGGGATGCTACTGGCCAGGCTCGTACCTGGACATGCATACCCGAACGGTGTAAGAGGAAGGAGTAGCGACAGTCCCGATGTAGTCGGGATGAAGCGTAGGGACTGACGAGTGTATAGCAGAGATGGCTACTGATACAATAGTATTTGTATCACTTTCAGTAGACATGCGGGGAGCGAGTAGCGCTAGGTGCTGTGATTGAATATATACCACCAGAGGTGGTAAGCTAAGAAGAGATAGCACATAGGGCTGCGAGGGGCAGAGGACAGAGCGGACCGCCAAACACGAAATGGCGGTAGGATGAATAGCTCTGATAACGTAGTGGTAGGTATGAGGAGAGATGGCGACTTCGGAGACATTCTAGAATCAGACCTGATCAGTGCTATCATACTAGAGTAGCCATGTGTGACGGAATGAGTGCAGCAAGACAGCTATAGTGACAAAGCGTATGTGACATAAAGGTACGACTGGCGCATGTGCTGTGAGTACTGGACTGACTGAAACGAAGAGAAAGGAGGGAAGCACTCTGGCGATATAGCTGTGGCAATCTCATGGAGGAACGCCATATCACAGCTCACATGCCTGTAGTCTGACGAAGAAAGCGGAAGGTATGTGATTAATAAAGAGATACGACCATAGGGAGTATGCAACTCTATTCTTCTTGATCCAGTAAAGACATATCAATAGGAGAGATAATAAAATCATCATGATAAACAGTTATTAAGTCTTGATTAAAGTACTTGTATAAATATTCATTCATTGGAATCATCATGTTAGGTGTCGGAGTTACACTATCAACTTCTAATGACTCAGGTGACCAATAAGAATGTATTAACAAGTCTGGACTTAATGGAAAAAACATTTGCATCTTAGGATCGATTAGTAATCCAAGACCTGGTGCTAAAACGGTGACAGGATTATCAGAAGTGAACAGATCGAATCCTCCAGTATTGAAATAGATAGTCATATGAGCATTAGACAGTATTATTTTAACATGAAGCATGAAAAACAGCATGAGGTTATTTACAGTATCTTTCATCTTTAATCCTCGAATCACCTCAAGCACTTCTAATCGATGATTTTCTGATTCGAATATTCCAATATCTTCGGTTACAATATTAAAAAAATCATCGTATTTACCTTTCTCAACAAGCTTCTCTATCCAAGTTAAAGTTCTAACACCTCGGCAAAGGAAATTTGACATAGTTTCAGCTAAATCCAATTTCATATCTCGTGTAAAATCTGATCTTCCTTCAAGATACTTTGGTAGTGAAAGTAACCTCTTTTCAACACCACCATGTAAATCCTCTTCAAGTCTACGTGGCATAGAGGAACTTGAAGGTGTAAAGTCGTACAAATTATTAACACCTAGAAACGTCTTGATTACTCTGTCTTGCCATACTTTCGTTTTAGAATTAAATGTCGATACACACCACTTGCCTCCATAATCTTCTTTCTGAAATCCAAACTGCTTCAAGTAAACTTGAGGTACTACATGCTGATATTGTTTTTTTAACTTCATGGTTTGTGAGTTATAGTAAGTAAACAACTATATTTTTCGATAGATTTCTTCATCATTTAAATCAAGAGACAAGTACTTTTCTTGTTGCTTAGGATAGTTGATAACATAGCCTTCATAACCAATCCACTTCAATATTAGCATATTGAGTAAAGTATAAAACCTTAAGGATGCATAGTACAGATCATTATTAATTTCCCTGTGAGATCTATCAGATGATTTAGTTAATATCTTTGGTGAACGACCATGTAAAAATGAGTTTCTACTATTTATTACCTCTAAATCTTTCTTTGATAATTCAATACCTAGAATGGTGAAAGCTTGAGATAACTTAGTAGTATTAGTGGGTTGATCTATGTGCTCTATTCTTTTTCTTACAGAACTACGATGATCTGGGTCAATATCTTCTATATACTTATCTACGACTTCATTAAGTTCGTCTCTTATATCATCTAGAGATTCTGGATTAATTGGTTTCTTCTTTTTTGTTCGTATTGATTCCTTTATAATTAATGAGGTAAGAGTTTCTAATGCTATGGCGAAGCCGCCAGGCATAAACAGTAGGCTTGCTAAGCTCGACTCAAGCATTAGAAAGAGGGCAATTTCGAATTTCTGATTGGTGTATATTTTTGATGCCAATGCTCTTGTCTGATCTTGAGTTAGACCTTTCAATTTATTTGTATATGTTTTGGCAATATTTCTATCACGTTCATACGAATGTGGATTTGTTGTAAATGGACAATATGAACTAATGATCTCTTGCCTTAATGAAACAGTGTAGAAGTGTTGATTCTTTTCTTTCTCCTGACTATCATATGCAAAATAGTAGCCTACATTTCCAGCCAAATGTCCTGTTATATATGATATTGTATTAATCAATGCAAAAGCTAATTTTGAAAATACAGCAAACTCAACTGATGTACTTGCATCTAAAATGAGGAAGTATTCATTATTATCATCATCAATACAACAGGCATCAATTGTAATGTTATCTAATTGAACACTAACTTTATTAGATGAGGTGAAAGATTCATTCTGATAAGAATCACGAAAAAAGTAATCGTGTAGCCGGATCTCTTTTGAAAGTGGAATTACTAGGTTGTAGAAGTATTTTTCTCTTTTTTCGAAGCCAGCTGTATGACAGTATTGAAAGTCACATTCATAGTTAGGTGGAGATCTACGATAAATAAATAGATTTTCAATTAAGTACTCTTTGTTATCAAATGTAACAGTTGAGTTACGAAGGTTATCGTACCCCAAATCAAGAACCTTGTCCCCTTGCAGAGAAAAAGATATTTGTCTCTTATCTGCTTCAAATTCTGTTAATATTTCAGTGCTATCAATTCTATTGTCGAGTCTAAGTAACTGTCCTGATTTTATTGATCTAAATGCTTCTATGGTCTCAAAGAGATGTCGATGATACTTCATTTCGTGGCTTTGACGTATTGAAATCAGAGAAACAGATATACCATAAGCAATAATATAGAATATTGATTCTTGATAATCTGTCTCTTATACACATCTGACGCTGCCGACGAAGAGGATAGTGTAGAT
>CAJXUU010000152.1 GCA_913061325.1 uncultured Saprospirales bacterium
CGAGATTTCTGCCTGTCTCGTGGGCTCGGAGATGTGTATAAGAGACAGAATATGGGTGTTGCTTATAGATTTTAGAAACAACTAATCTGATTAAAAACCGTGCATCCCACTGTTAATTAGAGGGGGTAGGAGATTCCTACCCCCTTTATCATTACTGGATGAAGAAGAATAAACAACAATCAACATAATCATTACTCATCATTGAATAAGTTCCGATTTACAAATCCGAACGATCCTACCTTTCTCTTGGTTTACTTTTGAGGTGTGAAACGAACAAAACACAGTTTAATTAAAATGAGGATGCACTTTCGTTTAAAGGTTTAGCTTTCATACTCTTCGTATTGTGATATGCACATCTATACAGAAGACTGTAACCATAAAAATTCAAACAATGAAAAAATATTACTTTCTAATAATGTTATTCTTCTTTTCAACTTCAATTTTTGCTCAAGAAGAAAGTAAGGACTATAGTGAAGCGACTCATCTAATTGAAGTATGGTTTGACGCTCAAATAGATTACGATAACCTTCCTGGAATTACAGCAAGCATTGTTTCTGACCAAGAATTAATTTGGGCAGGCGCTTATGGAATGGCCAATATTGATGAGAATATTAAAGCTGAGGTTAAAACTCTATGTAGTATCTGTTCGATATCAAAATTGTTTACTTCAGTTGCTATTATGGAATTATATGATGAAGGAAAGTTAAGGCTAGATGACAAGATTAATGACGTTTTGCCATGGTACGATCTTGAGCAGCAATATAGTGATAGTGGACCTATTACAATTAGATCCTTGCTAAGTCATTCTTCAGGTCTGCCAAGAGAAAACACTTTCTCCCATTGGAGTGGCCCAAATTATTCGTTTCCCAATAAAGCTCAAATTCAAGCTAAATTATCAACCCAAAAAACTTTATATCCATCATCCACTTATTATCAATATAGTAATCTCGCATTTACTTTATTGGGGTATGTAGTTGAAGAGGTTTCTGGTGAATCTTTTGAAGATTATATTGAAAAGAATATTCTTTCACAACTTGAATTACAAAATACAAGTCCAACGATGCCCGTATCACTACACGGTACCGACCTAGCTGTTGGTTATAGTGTACTTTCTAGAAATGGCACCCGGAAGAAGATGAATTCTTTTCAAGCTAATGGAGTTGCCGCAGCTGCAGGATTTTCATCAAATGTTGAGGATCTGGCAAAATTCGCTTCTTGGCAATTTCGATTACGGGATTCGAAACTTACTGAAATATTAAAACCTTCATCCCTTAAAAACATGCACAACGTCCATTGGACAGATCCAAACTGGGGAGCCACTCGAGGATTAGGGTTTGGAGTTTGGAAAGGGTCAGACGGCAATAAATGGGTGGGTCATGATGGTTATTGTCCTGGATATCAAACAGTCCTACAGTTAAACCTAAAAAATAAATTGGCTTATTCAGTCATGATCAATGCAAATGGAGTAGATCTAAATAAATATGTCAATGGAATGCACACGCTAATAAATAAAGTTAAACCCTTTAAAAAAGACGCTACTAAGGAAAAGAATCTAGAGCAATATATAGGGTACTATGAATGGGATATGTCAAATGAAAGTTATGTGTCACCCTGGCAAGGGAATTTAGCAATAATTGAATTGCCTACAGATTCTCCCAGCAATTCTATGAGAATTTTTAAGCACATTGATGGCGATAATTTCAGAAGTATAAGGGACGACGGAAGTTTGGGTGAAGCACTTGAATTTGAACGTAACAATAAAGGTGAAATCTATAGGTATAAGCTCTTTAATAATTGGTTGTATGTCAAAGTGGAACGTTGATATATGTCATTTTATACTAAGGAATGAAACAATAATAAAGTTACATTCCTTAGCCTTCAAATACCGTTCTAAAATCAACTTCAGCAATTTTAAATTGCTATTAATTTAAACTACAAGAATGTTAAGAAATCGCAATCATTTTCAATTGATATTGGCACTAATAATCATATTTCAGTCAATAGTGTTTCAAAGTTGTAAAACCAATACATCTTTGTATTTTAATCAAAGCCTTCCCAAAGATACTCCAGAGCTATTTGCTATATCACAGGTAAATACCGCTGACATAGAACTAAATGTAGTCTTTAATTCTACCTATACAGAAATGTTTTTTTCAAGAATTGTGGATGGCAGTTTTGTAATTCATAATTCAGAATTAATCGATGGAATTTGGTCACCCATTCGACCCATTCAAATGTATACAGATAGTATTTTGATTTCAGTAGCTTGCGATCCTACAATTACGCAAGATGGTAATACAATGTATTTTCTTGGGGTTGATCCTAAAAATTATTCTAATGATGTATCTCTTGAAGAACTATATAGAATACCTCCAGATGTTTACTTGAGCAAAAAAATAAATGGAAAATGGCAAATAGCCTCAAAAGTTGAATCCCCTGTTTCTACAAAACATATAGAATCATATCCAATTGTGGTTGCAGATGGGAGTTTGTATTTTCTGTCTGTCCGGCCAAAAGATATAGGAGGAAGAGACATTCTTAGATCTCAATATATGGGTGGTGGAAAATTTGACACACCAGTTAGCGTTAACCTGAATTCAAATAAAAACTTTGGAAGTACATATGTTAGCCCTAATGAAGATTATTTGATTTTGAGCAATAGGAAGGGATTTAAGATTGCTTTCAAAGAAGATGATAAATGGGGAATACCGGTTAATATTAAACTTCCATACGAAGATGATTGGGCGTATTATTGCCCTTACATGTCCCCTGATGAAAAATATTTTTTCTTTTCAAGGAAATATAATGGAAGTAAAAAGAAGGGATGGGCTGGGGTTACAAAAAGCGAAGTGTATTGGGTAAGTACTGATGCTATCTTTAGCTTAAAACCGAAATAAAAAAATTGGTGACAAAGGCATTATTAAAAATAACTAAATGTCAAAAACTTCATTAGAAATTAGAGAAGCTTGGAAAACAATAATTTTATTTTTAGCGGTACTTACAGCTTTAAGTTCGATAGCATATTATGCAATTTTAAAATTAAATCCGACAAGTATCTACGTAGGTGGATTAATGTTATCGCCAGCTTTAGCATCATTCATTACATTAAAAATTAAGAAGAGGCCTATTTCAAGTTTACCCTGGAACTTAAAAGAGCTTAAATACTTAAAACGCTCATACATCACTCCCATATTATATGTGTCAATTGCTTATGTTTTAATTTGGATGTTTGGTTTTGGAAATCTTATAAATACTGAAGTGCTCTTAGAATGGAGTAATGAATTAGGTATTGATAGCTCTAATCAAACACTCGTCATAATAGTAATGATTTTTCTATTATTAACCGTTGGTGTAATCAAAAACCTATGTTCTACATTAGGTGAAGAAATTGGATGGCGTGGCTTTTTAATTTTCGAATTAAGAAAAGTGATGTCTTTTAAATCAGTTGCAATTGTAAGCGGAATAATTTGGGCAGTTTATCATTTCCCTATAATAGATTTGATGAACGGAAGAGGTGAAAACCTTTTGTTACATTTGAGTGCTTTTACTATTATGATAATTGGGGTTTCTGTGATATTGGCTTACTATACGTTTAAATCGAATAGTTTGTGGCCAGCAGCTCTGTACCATTCTGTTCACAATATTTACATTCAAAAGATTTGTACACCTCTAACCATTTCTAATGATAAGACAACATTTTGGATTGATGAGTATGGATTAATGATTCCAATTATAACGACCCTTTTTGCTGTGTACTTTTGGAGGAAAGCTGATAAGGAAAATTTATAGCGCTAAAAAGCAAAGTACCTATAAATAACTACTCAGCATATGACCCTAGAGTTGGGTCACATCATGTTAGAGACGGATACAATCCGTCGATAATAGTTGAATTTAGGTGTGTTTTGGCGGTATTTTTGCCCAAAGAAGCAAAAATAGTGACAAAACTATAATTTTTCAAGGGTACCTGAGTATTTGAAGTCCTTCCCTCTTTAGTGAATAGAGCAATGACGGAAGGCCGAGGAAAAGGTAAGATTTCTCCAGAAAAGTCAGTCGACGAATTCATAATATCTTTTAAGAAAAACAATTACGAAGTTGATATTGGAAAAATAAAACTATTGCGATTTCTAGATCGGATTTCACCTAAAATAGCTGACAAAATGATTAATAAATAAAGACGGCTTATCATAACAACTTTACAATATCAATCATTTAGTATTTAAATACAAAAAACATAAAAACAGACTATTTCAATGACCAATTAGAAGATAAGGCAGTCATCATAAATCCTACTGAAGGAGAACGCTACGAAATTGGTGGAAACTCATTTACCTTTAAAGTGACTAGCGATATTTCAAACGACCAATTAGGTGTTTATGAAATTGTGTTAGCTCCAATGTCCATAGGCGCAAAATTGCGTTATCACAGGTATATGGATGAAACATTCATTGTAACCAAGGGCGTATTGACTTTTCAAACAGGAAACAAAGAATTTCTGGCTAAGCCAGGGACTGTTGCTTATGCACCAAGGTTTTCTCCTCATAGGTTTAGAAATGACACCAATGAAGAAGTAAAACTCATGCTAATAGTTAATCCATCATCAAAAAGAGAAGGTTTTTCTATTGGCTTACATGAAACACTAAGAGAACTTCCAATTGATCCACAGAAGTACTTAAAGCTTTATAACAAGTATGACAGTTTTCCTGTTGATACCTCGAATATGATTCCAGCGAGGGAATAAAACAGTTTGCAACGACGAATAATGTTCATTATCCTCACACCTCAAAATAAATCCCTGAAGTCATATCGATTTTGGGGATTTTTTTATTCCAGTATTTTTCTCAATACCAAAATTTGGACCTCAAAAGCTGTTATGAGAGAAAGAGTTTATCTGAATTGCGATAAAAGTAGAAATCAATAAAATTCATAAAGACCAATCTATAAAATATTAAACCCTACATCTTCTTTATTAAGTTCCGATTTACATATCAGAACGATCCTCCCTACCCCTTGGCTTATCTTTGAGACATGAAATCAAGAAATCAATCCAAAAATAATTATGCTTGCATTACAAGTAATCTTGTTATTAGTAATGATTTATTTGAGACCGCCGAAACTGTTAAACGGATTACCGATCCTAATTTCAATCTGTTTATTCATAGCGTATCAAGTAAGAATTTAAAAATAATCTGTAACATTTTGACAATCCTTGTATCTAAAGAAAAAACGAAAGGAATAAAAATAAAAAAAACAATCATATTAATCGCATTTATCATATTAGCTACAATAGGAGCTAATTCTCAAACAATTTATTCAAAAGCATTTGGTGACCCAAATAATGAACCAGTAATTTACCTTCATGGTGGTCCAGGATACAATTCAATAGGTTTTGCTAAAATAGAAAGAGGAAAATAAATCACTATCTATCTGCCAATATCAATCATATTTCTTAATAGAAAACAATAACACATTCGCTAGATAATAGGATTAACGCTCTTTATCCTATACTCTCTTTATTCCATATTTCTTATCAAATGTTAATGCATGCGGTTTTTTTAAGCGCCACTTTTGCATCATAACATGATATACTCATTATTCAATAAATCAGACAATAAAATGATCAAAACACAAAACAAGACTTATACTTTTCTTCAAAAAACAAAAACAAAAATGATTATTAATCTCTTAAAAAAATCACTTTTCTCTTTCTTACTATTAAGCTCATTAGTAGCTTCTTCTCAAGAACTAACACAGACAGTGAGAGGGAAGGTAAGCGATATTGATTTAGACTATCCTTTGATCGGTGCAACTGTAGCAATTATAAATTCCGGTCCAATGAGAGGGGTGACAACTGATATAGATGGCTACTTTAAACTCGAAAATGTACCTGTTGGTAAAGTAACCTTGGAAGTCAGTTACATCGGATATGAAAAACGAATCATTCCAAACATTGAGGTAGTCTCTGCAAAAGAGGTGTTCTTAACGATAGACCTAACAGAAAGTTTAATCAAATTAGATGTAGTTGAAATATCGGGAAAAGTCAGACGGAATGAAAACATTAATGAAATGGCGATCATCAGTTCTCGACAGTTTTCAACTGATGAAACTAAAAGATACGCTGGAACTATAGATGACCCAGCTAGAATGGCAGCAAACTTCGCTGGAGTAACTGGAAATGCAAGTGGGAACAATGATATTGTAGTAAGAGGAAACTCTCCGAAAGGAATATTATGGAGAATGGAAGGAATTGAAATCCCAAATCCGAATCATTTTTCTGCGGAAGGTTCTTCTGGCGGAGCAATAAATGCTTTGAACAGTAAGATGATTTCTAATTCTGAATTCATGAGTGGAGCCTTTGCTCCAGAATATGGAAATGCGAGCTCTGGAGTCTTTGATATAAAATTACGTCAAGGAAACAATGAGCAAAGGGAGTATGCCTTTGGAGTGGGGTTATTTGGTACTGACTTTACGGTTGAAGGCCCGATAAAGAAAGGTGGGAAAGCATCTTATTTAGCCAACTACCGATACTCTTCTTTAGGAATGTTAAATGATTTAGGAGTAGTAGATTTCGGGGGAGTTCCAAAATACCAAGATGCCTCTTTCAATTTTTACCTTCCTACAAAAAAAGCAGGAGTATTTAAAATTTTTGGTTTAGGAGGTACCAGTAATATATTGAATGAAGAAACATTATCCGATGATTCAGACCTTGTTGTTTCTAAAGCAGACGTTAGCTCTCATTTGGGATTTGTTGGGCTAAGTCATTCCTATTTATTGAATGAGAGCACATCTATTAAAAGTAACGTTTCCGTTTCTTCCAATGGTTCAGAATTTTTTTCCGAAAATCGATTAAGCGAAGGAGGTTTTGAGGTAGATCAAGATGCAAAATTTGACAAGTCAACAATTAAAGTGGCGACGACGATCAAAAAGAGAATAAACGCTAAGAATAAACTGAGTGCAGGTATTATCCATACGTATCAATCGTATTCCTTTGATTTTAAGGAAAAGACTATTAAGGATCCTTTGAACTCAATACTCGACGTCTCTGAAAGCTCTTCCTTTACTCAATTGCATGCTACCTTAAAACATCGTTTCAATGAGAACCTAAATATGGTTACAGGAATGCACTTTTTACAATTCAATCTGAATAATTCATACTCAATAGAGCCTAGAATTGGATTCAATTATAAGCTAGGAGACAATCAAACTTTAAGTGCAGGTTTTGGAGTGCACAGTAAAACACAGGCATTACCCTATTATACTACCAATGTGACAGATGAAAATGGAAATGTAAGTCAACCGAATAGGAATTTAGAGTTGCCAAAGGCGAGACATTATGTATTGGGACATGACTATCACTTTGCTAAGAATGTACATCTTAAAACAGAAGTGTATTTCCAAGATTTATATAATGTTGCTGTAGAAGATAACATTGAAAGTAACTACTCCTTAATCAATCAATCAGAATTCTTTTCTGATAAGAAATTGATCAATAGAGGGAAAGGGAAGAACTATGGAGTAGAATTAACCTTGGAGCATTATTTTGCCGACGACTACTTCTATCTTTTTACTGCTTCTTTATATGAGTCGAAGTATCAAGCTTTGAATAAGAAATGGCAAAAGTCGAAATACAATGGCAACTATAATGCGAATTTTCTAATTGGTAAAGAATTCAAAGTAGGAGGAGCTTCAAAAAACAAGACACTCTTATTGAGTTCAAAAGTTACGATACAAGGAGGAAATAGATTTACTCCTATTGATTTAGCTGCATCAATAGCAGCCGGAGAAGAAGTGGAAATAGACAATACCTTTTCAGAAAAAGGAGACGATATATTTCAATTGAACTTAGCTGCAGCCTATCGGGTGAACAAAACAAAAACAACTCATGAATTCAAGTTTGAAATCTTAAATGCCACCGGAAATCAAGCAGCAGTGAGTGAATACTATAGTGAAGGTGGAAAAGAAGTTAAATTGGTTGAGCAATTGCCAATGCTTCCAAACTTCATGTATACGCTGAGCTTTTAAGATGTACCAATAGACAATTCAAAAACACAATCCTTTAGCTTCAAAGCCTCTTAATTCTTTTAACGGATTAAGAGGCTTTTTTGCTTTCAACAAGATAATATAGTGAAAGTAAAACTATTGCTAAGTCGTTCGATAATTAACAAACATCTGGTTAAAAAATTCTCAAAGCATTTTAATCGATAAAAACGAGTAGATATAAAATCTATGTGCAATCTTGCATACAATTGATAGTTACCTGCAAGCAGTGCACAAGAAATGGATAAGTTGACGATTCTAATTGAACCCAAGAAAATGAGAAACTACTTAAAATCATTTAACATACTCTCGAATGATGAAATTGATTTATTTGAAAGTAAAGCAACTTATAAAAAGCTGGAGAAAGGTGATTTTTTTATTTCAGAAGGTAAAATTGGTAAAGAAGTGGCATTTGTAATTTCTGGATTATTCAGGTCATTTTATTATTCATCTTCAGAAGAGGAAGTAACTTACTGTTTTACTTTTTCCAATTCCTTTGTTAGCGCTTATTCTTCCTTTTTGTCCCAAACCAAAACGCCAGAAAATATTCAAGCTTTGACAGACATTGAATTGCTAATTATTTCAAGAGATGATATTATTAAATTAGAGAACTCAAGTTCTAATTGGCTCAAGTTTTTCAAATTCATAGCTGAACAAGAATATATAAAAATGGAGAAAAGAATTTTTATACTGCAAAAAGAAAGCGCAGAGAAACGGTATCAAGATCTACTAACAAACGACCCTGAATATTTACAATTGATACCTCTAAACTATCTATCCTCTTATTTAGGAATTACGCAACGACATTTAAGTCGCATTAGAAAGTCGATATCGAATTAGACAAATGTCCTTTCAAAGGAATCTCATCTTGCCGTTCTTTGTGAAAAATAAAGAACAAATTATGAGACAAGTATTAATAATTAATGGACATCCAGATAAGCAGAGTTACAATTATGCGTTATCAGAGGCCTACAAGAGTGGTGCAAATAAAACAAATGCAATCATTGACACAATCAATATTTCTGATCTTGACTTTAATCCCAATTTAAAATTTGGATATCGTCAAAGAACTGAATTAGAACCAGATTTAATAGATGCTATTGATAAAATAAAAAAAGCGGATCATATCGTTTGGTTTTTTCCATTGTGGTGGGCTGGATTGCCCGCATTGATGAAAGGCTTTATCGATAGGACATTCCTCCCTGGAATAACTTTTGAATTTATTGAAGGAAAGTCGGCTCCAATTGGATTATTAAAAGGAAAAACTTCTAGGATTATTATTACAACCGACACACCAAAATGGTATGATTTTCTAGTAATGAAAAGACCTGTTCTTAATCAATTTAAAAAAGGAACATTAGAATATTGCGGTATTAAACCTGTAAAAGTGACCTATATTTCACCAATTATAACTTCAAGTTTAGATACTCGAAAAAAATGGCTAAAAAAAGTATTTAAGTTAGGTGAAGAACTAAAATAACCACTGCCACAAAAAAAACTAACAAAGCTTTCTTAGGAACGATGCAATAATAAAGTTACATTCTTCTCCTTGACCTTTTCCCTCCTTCTGCGTTAAAAAGCCTCAGCTATGCGATGCATTGCCTACGTTTTTTGCCTTGGAGAATGAATAAATATCAGCACAGTAAAACGCACCTTTATTATTGCATCATTCCTTACTCGCTCATTGTAAATCTGCTAACTTATTAGTCTTGAAATAAGTATAAAGACTTAATATAATAGCAAGACCACTAATCCATGTCATTTGTGGTCCAGGAGGAATAGCCAGTCCTTCTAAATCAATAAATAGAAAGTATCCGAAATCGCCCAAGCCACCTATAAGAGCACAAAGTAATAAAGCATGAACATTTTTTTTCCAAACATAAAAACCTGAAATGAATGTTACAATACCAAACCAGCCTAGATTAAAAGCATGTTGCTTTAAAGTAGCAATTGCAGCATCAGGGTAGTTCATTTGCAAACTTTCCAACGAAACTTTGCCTGCAATACCGTTTAAAGCTTCGGCAGTTTGATTATTAAGTAAAAAGTAAAGCAAAAAAACGCCTACAAAAACATGGAACAATCCCCAAACTATCCATAAGATGGATGAAATTTTTAATAGAACAGAATAATTTTTCATAATAAATTGAAGTTTAGATGATCCTTTTGTTAATTTAGTTGCATTTTGCAACCAAAGTTAATAAAACAGTTTCACTATGCAACTAACATTTAATGAAAATAAAAATCGCTCTAAATGTTCAATTTCTTGCGCTCTTGAGTTACTAGGGGACAAATGGACTCTTTTGATAATTAGGGATGCCCTGTTTAAGGGATATACTTCTTTTGGTCAATTCCGTAATTCAACAGAAAAGATTGCATCAAACATATTAACTGCTAGACTAGAAAAACTTGTTTCCAATGGAATATTAACCAAAACAAAGCACCCAACCAATCAATTAAAATTTGATTATAAGTTAACGGATTTAGGAAAGGGGTTGAAACCTGTACTTATGGCTTTAGGAGAATGGGGATTTGAAAACATTGAAGGTGCAAACAAAGTAGAGGATATAATTTTAATGTATAAAGAAAAAAAATTGAGCGGTAATAGCTGATTATGTTGTGGTATGTGTGGTACATCTAAATATTTTAATTCGAAAAGGAAAGAAGCCTAATCTAGAAACCAAAATTACCAATAGGGAAAATGTACAGGTTGAATGTTAATCGATTAATCAAAAATTAATTGAATAACAGTTCCGTTGTTTTCAATAGAATTAATTTGAATCTTTCCTTTATGAAGAAACATGATTTGTTGACAAAGGCTTAAACCTATCCCGCTGCCATTCTTTTTAGTGCTAAAAAAGGGAATAAATATCTTATCCAAGATTTCATTTGGCACCCCTATGCCGTTATCAGAAACTTTTATAATTGCAACTCCTTCAATATTTTTTTCAGCTGATATTTTGATCAAAGGGGATTCAACATTTTTACAGGCTTCTACAGCATTTAGAATCAAATTAATTAAAACCTGTTCGATTAGAGAGGCGTCCAGATCAATTTGAAGCTCAGGGTTGTCGAGTTTAAATTGCAACGCTATATTCTTGCTCTTGAGAGATGGTTGTAATAAGTATGAAATACTCTCAAACATTGTATGAATAGGAGCTTTACTTAAATTTATGTCAGCAATCTTGTTTAGACCCCTATAGGTATTAGCGAACTTCATTAACCCTTGGCTTCGATTACGAATACTAGTAATACCCAAATAAAGGTCCTCAGTATCAACTTGATTATTATTGGCATCCTCGATAGACAATCGAATTTTATTTTGCAAAGATTCGGCTAAGGATGAAATGGGGGCGATTGAATTCATAATTTCATGGGTCATTACTCTCAGTAATTTATACCATGCTTCTGCTTGATTTTGATTTAATGTGTTTTCAATATTTTGTAGCACAATTAACTTAAACACTTCATCTTTTACTTTAAAAGATGAATTTGATATCAATATTTTGGTTTTAGTATTTTCAGAGTCAATGCTTATGGTATTTCCGTTTAAATGAGATGTTTCAAAAACATCAGTAAACATTTTTGAATTTCTTTTTTTTACAAATTGAATGTTTTTAATAGTGGGAATATTTAGAACTTGTTTAAACGAGTCATTGACCCAAAGCACGCTTCCTGAATCAATATTATAAGCGATAATTCCTGTATTAACCAATTCCAATATTTTCTGGAGGTATAAGTATTGAACTTCTTTTTCCTTATTAATTGTTTTAATTGTTTCGTTAATACTATTAAATCCTCTAT
Source organism: uncultured Saprospirales bacterium (assembly GCA_913061325.1). Classification (GTDB taxonomy): domain Bacteria; phylum Bacteroidota; class Bacteroidia; order Chitinophagales; family Saprospiraceae; genus CAJXUU01. The sequence continues at coordinate 11,836 of CAJXUU010000152.1, forward strand.
GCAATTCCCTAATATCTTTAGGTCCTGAATCTTCATTAAACCATTGAGTGAAATCTCTGTATTTAATGGACTCAAAGAAACGATCCATTTCAGTATATCTTCGAATTGTAAATTTAAAAATGCTGCGAACTGATAAAAATATAATCAAAAGAAGTAGTGCCGCTATAATTATAGATTTCAGTATATTCAAACCGAAATCTAGTTTTTGGATTACCAATACAAAGATTATTATCGACAGAAATAAAACGAAGATTCGAACCAAAAGCGACAGTTTATAATCTCTATATGTCATATTTATTAAGCCTTCTGTAAAGTGCAGTTCTTGTAATCCCGAGTTCCTTTGCCGACTGAGAAATATTACCATTGTTTTTTTCTATAACTTCTAGAATAGTATTTTTTTCTACCGTATCGAGTTTCAGGTCTTTTGGTTTCATAGATATAGTGTGTCTTTCAATTGGAGAAAACATTAAATCACTATCTTTTAAAACATTGTCGTCCAACATTATTATAGCTCTTTCAATGGCGTATTGAAGTTCTCTAACATTACCTGGAAAATTATAATTCTTCAGTTTCTTAATAAAACTATCATCAACAGAAATATTAGTCTTATGATATTTTTCTGTGTAAAATTCTATAAAATGTTTTGCAAGTAAAACGATATCCTTCTCTCTTTCTCTCAAGGGAGGAATCATAATTTCAACTGTATTTATTCGATAAATTAAATCTTTTCTAAAATTTTCTTCATTGCCTAGTGATTCAAGACTAGCGTTTGTAGCACAAATCAACCGAATATCCACGTCTATTGGTTGGTTTGAACCCAGAGGTGTTATCTGTCTATTTTGAAGTACTGTTAGCAACCTCGCTTGTTGCTGCAAGCTAATGTTGCCTATCTCATCTAAAAAGAGAGTACCCCCTTCTGCCGCTTCGAATCTGCCCTGTCTATCTTCTCTAGCGTCTGTAAAAGCACCCTTTTTATAACCAAATAATTCACTTTCAAACAAGGATGAAGTTAATGCACCAACATCGACTTTCACAAAAGCTTTGTCTTTTCGTAAGGAGTTGTTGTGTATGGCTTTTGCAATAAGATCCTTTCCTGTTCCATTTTCTCCAAGAATCAAAATATTAGCGTCGGTGGGTGCAATCTTCTTTATTTTAAAGCTGTCTCTTATACACATCTCCGAGCCCACGAGACAGGCAGAAATC
>CAJXUU010000153.1 GCA_913061325.1 uncultured Saprospirales bacterium
CTACACTATCCTCTTCGTCGGCAGCGTCAGATGTGTATAAGAGACAGATTTGAAGCAACACAGTAAGGAACTGAAATTTCATTTAGTAACTTATGGATTCCTTTGATTGGCTTGAGTTCTGATTTGAAGGCCATAAAAGTTCGATCTCTATAGTCTTGTTCATAATTTTCAGGAAACTTCTTTTCAGCTAGCTTCTCAATGTGAAGAAATACACTTTGCAATGATTTCCCAACAAAATTAATTTCAGCATATTCCATGTCAATTTCTGCCCCAAGAGAATTTGCCATATCAATTAGAATCTTACTTGATATTTCTTCACTGTCTACAAGGACACCATCGCAATCAAAAATTATGCATTTGTATTTCATTTAGTTCACTTCTTCTGATCTATCCAATCTAAATAAATGGATACTCTACCTTGCTTAAAAACAATCCTCTTGCTTCTACACTCCAATCTTTTCCCAACCTTTTTCTATTGTCCATTGCATGCTTTACTTCCTCATATGTAACTTGACCTCTCGCTACATTAAGACACATACCAACTATGAGACGAATCATTCCTCTCAGAAATCGATTGGCTTCTACATGGTAAACATAGCCGCTATCGGTTTGTACCCACTCACTTCTGTAGATAGTGCACTTCTTAGTCTTTTCGTCTGATCCATTTTTGCAGAATGTTTCAAAGTCTCCATATTCAAGTAAAAGACTTGCAGCTTTGTTAAGGTCTTCTAGTTTTATTTTCTCTAATAGTGGAAATCGGTGTGATGTCCATTGTCTGAAGGGATCTCGTTCACCGACTATATGATAGGTATATGCACGTTTATTAGCATCATAACGGGCATGAGCATCATCATGGACAGTAATCACATCTGTTATTACTATTGCAAATGGAAGGATACTATTCAGTTTGTATTTCATTAATCCAAGATCAAACTCAATACTATCGAAGTGAAAGTAATATTCTGAAGCGTGGACTCCTGCATCTGTTCTACCACATCCAACTATTTCTAGATTTTCAGGTAAGAAGACGTGCAATGCTCTTTCTATGTTAGCCTGAACTGTATCAGGTGTGTTTTTTTGAGCTTGCCAGCCGTGAAAGTCAGTTCCATTGTATTTACACCTTACAAAATATCGCATCTTAGATTATTAGTTTTCGACTGTAAACATATGGAATATTTGAAAGAATACAGGAGAGGGAATTGTTCAATTGTTGAATCAGCTTGTAAATAAGTATTTGGTATACTGATCTAGGTGTTTGCTATGCAAATCACTCGTTAATCATCAAATCCAGGTCTTTTATACACTTCCACTTTTGAGAAGTAATGTATAATCATAGCCTCAATTTTCTGTAGTAAACTCAAGACAGGAAGTATCTCATCTTCAGAAAATATATTATGTTCCATAATCTCAACCCATGCACTGATAGATCTTCGAGTAGTGAGTAGCGCTATTTTTGCTGATCCAAGTGTATCATTTGGTATATCGGAATCCTCATCTTCATCCCATTCATCTTCGTCAAGTAAACCAGAGATAGCGCGATTACATTTTGCGTTGATAAAGAAGAGGTAGAAATGCAAGACTTCGAGGTTTAGTTCTAATTCATTTAGTTGTTTTTGCTGTTCTTCTGTACTTTTGATACCCAATTCTACTTCTTGGATGCTCTTGGAAGCGAATTTATCCATATCAATTGAGTGCAGTATTGGCCGCGCAATCGTCCAGTATTTGGCAGAAAGATGATTGAGTTCATGATTATCTGTGAATGCTGTTTTGGCCTCTTGTTCTGTTGCCGCTTTTTTAATATCCTCAGCTGTGATGACGATACCACGTCGTTCGATCTCTTTTTTAATCAACTCTGTTGCTTTTGCAAGGTTGTCACCTACACTTTCCCATAGCGCTTCATTTTTTTCATTAGTTGTTTCTTCTAATGCCCCTTTTTTACCAGGAACGAATATGGCGCAATGAGATGTCATCGTGCATCGTTCGCACCATCTATCACAGTAGTTGTAGATGAAAGGAATGTGGTTTGACATGTGTTTTGCTTTATTTGGGTTTGGGTTTTCTATTGTTGCATTTTCAAACTGAACTTAATAATATTATCCGAGCCCGAGCCAATTATCTATATCCCTCTTTGGAGAGGGATATAGGGAGTGGAAGAACACAACCAAGAACAAATCTAAGAATGTATCTAACAAAGAATTCATTTTATATCATAATTGTCTTCCCCAAATACTACGACAACGTCCACCTCCTTAATTGTTTAGTCTCATGGCTGTCTAACTGTTTGATGTGAGCGTTCATAAATGAAACGCTTTATTCCTCCGAAGGAGGATAAAAAGCGACATTGCTCGGGCACTGTTTGAAATTGAATAATTTCATTAATCCACAACTTAACAAATTCCACAATTCCACAAATCCTTCAATCCTTCAATCCTTCAATCCTTCAATCCTTCAAAATTTAACCATTAAATCCTTGACCCTTCAATTACAGAAATATCCCGCGTGTTTGCTCTAAGGAACAAGCCACGCTATATTATTTCTATAATATACGTGCGTTTGTTGTACAAGCCACACTTTAATGCCTACAAGCACATTGCGCTTCCATAAAACTATTTGTCTCGATAAAGAAAGGATAAGCATTTCCACTTCCTTCTAGTTCCCAATAGAATTTTGATCTTTTGGCTGGGTTGTTTCCTTCTTCATTCATAGTAGCAGCATCGTATAATCGTCCGTTGATGATTGTGTAAACTACATTTTCAGAGTCAAGAAGGTTTGTTGATGGATCACCGTCTATGACTATGATGTCAGCCAGTTTTCCCTCTTTAATAGAACCTATTTCTTTATCCATTCCTAGATATTCAGCGCCGTTCATTGTTGCAGATCTAAGAGCTTGCATATTTGTCATTCCTCCTTGACCTAACATCCATAACTCCCAGTGTGCACCTAATCCTTGTAGTTGTCCATGCGCTCCGAGGTTGATATTTACACCTGCATCTTGTAGCTTTTTGCAAGATTGAGAAGTTAAGATATGTCCGTTGTCATAATCTTCTTGAGGTGCCATAGTTCTGTGTCTTGATCTAGAATCTATGATGGGTCTCGGAGTGAACGTAAGTAACCTCTCTTTCTCCCACACATTTGTGTTTTGGTACCAATAGTACTCACCATTCAGGCCAGCATAATTTACAATAAGAGTAGGAGTGTTACTTGTATTTGATGCTGCCCAGAAGTCGATCACATCTTTATATAATGGTGCTACGGGGATATTGTGCTCAACACTTGTATGTCCATCAGCGACCATGCTCATGTTATGATAGAAAAATGATCCACCTTCTGGTACTACTCGTATACCCAGCTGACGTGCCGCTTCTATGACTTGTTGTCTTTGATTTCTTCTTGGTTGGTTGTAAGATTTGACACTGAATGCACCATAAGCTTTTGTTCTACGCAATGCAGATTTTGCATCTTCTAGATTGTTAATCACAGCTTTGAAATCTCCATCTGCACCATATAATATAGTACCCGTACTGAATATTCTTGGTCCCACCATTTCGCCAGATTTTACCATTTCTGATTGAGCGAAAGTGATCTCCGTATTTACAGATGGATCATGAGTGGTAGTAATACCGTAAGCAAGATTGGTGTAATATTGCCAATGCTTCTGAGGGCTGATTCCTCCTCGGAAAGCTCCTAAGTGAGCATGCACATCGATTATCCCTGGCATGATCGTCTTACCTTCTAGATCAATGATTTTTGTGTTCCTATCTAATCTTAATCCTTTTCCATCGCCAACATATGCTATCTTATTTCCATCAATAAGAACGGTCCCATTTTCTATGATTTGGTCTCCTTCCATGGTGATGATCTTAGCATTTCGAAGTGCGATCTTTCCAGTAGGTTTGTCCATATCTGTCATTAGATTGATCTTCAATCCTACTGTGTCAATCGGTGGTATGCTGTCTACCGCACCTTCTAGAAATAGGAATCTATCTGTCAGCTCCTCAGTGAAGTATTCATTACCCAATGTCCAATGTAGCTTCTTACTATCAGACGACCAATGAAGATTGATACCTGCATCTTTTGCAACTTGAGCCACAGGAACAGCTTTCGTTTTAGCAGATAGGCCAAATGGCTGACCGGTCATCGGCATAGGAGCGATATATACTTTGTATAGTTCTGTGAATGCTACCCATTTATTATCTGGACTCGGAGTGAATTGCGTTGTGTATTTAGTATTAAAAATCGTCTCAGTTGTCTTCTTCTCAAAATCGTATGCTTCGAATGACTTCTTGATATTTCCGAATACATATCCACCATTTGTCACAAATAGTTTTTTACCGTCTGCACTGTATTGTGGGTATTCTCCTTTTATTGTAAGTAGGGTAGGCTTACCTCCAATTACCGCGACTTCATAGATTCCAGGTTCTACATTGTAGGAGTAGCCCATGTGACCATTTCCTCCTTCTTTTCTGAAAGCTATTTTTTGACCATCTCCAGAGAAAGTTGGTGTTCGATAGATTCCCTTTTCTATGACTACATCTTGTCCACTATTACCATTGATGTTCATTTTTTTGATGGTACCCATCAGCTCATCATCCCATGTGACATATGTAATCCATTTCCCATCAGGAGAAAACGCTGGCTCAAACTCAAAGTGCTCGGCAGATGTCATTCTCTTTGGTGTACCATTTGGAAGACTCATTTTATAAATGTGTCCTAGTGCATTAAAGACTAAAGTCTTTTCGTCAGGACTTGTCACAGCATGTCTAATCACTTTTACTTCGAATTTATCAGCATCTACAGCATTGTCAAACTCTACTGTCTCCATCAATCTATGCTCTACCGATACTTCGAATGGGATATTGGTGGATTTTTTAGTGGCTACATTTACATTATGGATCTTTCCTTGTCCCCATATATAGATGCTCTTGTCATCAGGTGCCCAGTCGAATCCTGTGTACGCTCCGAATATAGCCCATGCTTCTTGCTGATCTTTGCTCAACCCATCAAAAAGAGGGAAATCTCTTCCCGTCTCCATTTCATGGATATACAAAACAGACTTAGTTCTTACTCTTCTTACATAGGCGAGTGTCTTGCCATCATGAGAAATCTGCGGTCTACATGCGCCACCTGGTCCTCCTGTGATTCGTTTTGTTTTTCCTGTCTCGCGATCGTATTGTTTGATGATGTAGATCTGGTCGTTTGGATCTTTGTTGTATTGGAAGTATCCTCCTGGATAGGCATCTTCACTATAGTAGATGTACCTGCCATCCGATGAGACAGATGGTTCGTTGATATCTTGTTGGTCGTTTTTCTTTTTTACGATTTGAATACCAGCACCGCCAGATGTATGATACATCCATAGTTCTCCTGCACCGAGTGATCTAGTACTTGAGAAGTGTTTTCTTGCGACTACGAAGTCAGTCCCAGGAATCCATTCTCCATTATTGAGCAATCGGAATTTCTCTTTTGTGAGCTGTTTAGCATCAGACCCATCTCCTTTCATGGTCCAGAGATTATCTCCTCCTCCTGCATCACTTGTGAATAGGATTTGCTTACCATCAGGACTCCATCTTGGCTGTACTTCCCATGCTAGACCTGTTCTGATCGATGTAGCTTTACCGCCTGTAGCTGGCATTATAAATATATCTCCCAACATATCAAATACCAATGTCTGTCCATCAGGGCTGATATCTACATTCATCCATGTACCTTCGGTGGTATTGATGGTGATGTTTTTACTTTCTCCAGGAGGATTGTTTACATCCCATTTTAGTTTGTCTTGAGCTGTAAGAGAAAATGTAAAGATGGCTAGCGTGAATAGGATAGATAATTTGATGTTATTCATTGATGATTAGAGTTTATTTTTTGTTGGGTAAATATAGGAAAACATATGCTACACTAATCCTTCGAATTTGAGTAAGTTTGATCATGTTAGCTGTAATTAATACGGAGGGCAACTAAAATTTTAACAAAAATGAAAATTAATATTTTACTACTATTTGCCTTATTAATAATTATCAGTTGTGTAAATAAATCGGATAATACTAAGACTATAATACCTATCGAAAATGAAATCACTGAGCATCTACGTCATGTAGTTTTGTTTAAATTTAAAGAAACAGCGACCCCTGCTGATATTAAAGTAGTGGAAGCTAGTTTTGTCGCTTTGCCTTCTAAAATTAAAGAAATGAAAGATTTTGAATGGGGATTAAATAATAGTACTGAAGAATTAAATAAAGGCTTTACGCATTGCTTTTTTGTAACCTTTAATAGTGAGGATGATAGATCTATTTACCTTCCTCATCCTGCGCATTTGGATTTTGTGAGTGTGTTAAGTCCGCATTTGGAAGATGTGTTGGTCTTGGATTATTGGACTAAATAAGTACAAACCTATTCTGAAAAGACAATAAATGTTTCCGCAAGGATATTATAAAACAGTTCAGAAAAAAAGTTATCGTTTTAATGCCCATTTTGTAGTCTAATCTTCTGATAACAATTAATAATTGAAGCAGACTTAGTTGAGACCTACGAAAGATCGGCAACAATGTCCATCAATAATTCATCTCCTCTTTTCAATTGGGTTTTTCTAGGAAACAGAATTTTAAGAATTTATTCATAAGTCACAAAATTCATTTCATGAAAAAGCACCTCTTTTTTCTTTTAGTTTTATTATGTCCAATATTTGTTTTCAGTCAAAATGTAGGTGTTGGTACGGAAGATCCCTTGATGAAATTACATGTTACTAATGCAGATAGTTCTGTTTTATTACTATTAGAAAATACTGAGGCATTAGCTTTTGGTGTAAAGACTTCAATGTACTTCAAAACAGTAAATGGTGTTTATCCATAAACTGGAGGTATTAAGACAATAGGGACTGGATTAGATATTAATGGATTCCCCACTGCACGACTTGGGTTATTTACCTATACACATTCTAGTACAAACGGTCTAGCAGAACGCATGAGTATACTGGATAATGGAAATGTGGGGTTAGGTCTTTTCTCCCCGAGTGAGAAGCTAGAAGTGGAAGGGGGAATAAAAACGGATTCTATTGAAGTAACATCATTTCTCAAATTGAGTGGCTATAATTACTTTGGAGGAAATGATGATGGTGTCATTATGAGTGATCCAGGAAAGGTAGGAAGTGATATTTTTTTAGTGGCAAATGGTTCTATTATATTTGAATTTGATAAAAATGATAATAACGACGGGTGCTTTGAGATTAAAGATGGTAGTGGTACTACAAAGTTTAAAGTGCTTAAAAGTGGAACAGTTGTAGCTGCAGGAAAAATTCAGAATGTGACTGATCCTGTTAATGCTCAAGATGCAGCGACGAAGGCGTATGTAGATTTATTAGAGACTACAGTAGCTTTACTTGAAGCGAAAGTAGCTGTACTCAGCAATTTTCTAAATCTTACTGTTCAGCAAAGATTGGACTCAGGCGAAACACCTATAGAAATCTATAACAGTGACAACAGTTTATTGGATTCCTTATATGGCAAAACATACACAGGGGGCTTGATAACGTACTTAGACACCATTACTGGTACAGGTTTGATTGCGGCACCTATTGATCAAAGTTCAGGAGCGGAGTGGGGATGTTTGGGTGATGAAATAGGAGGAACAAGTGCTTTGATAGGCACAGGGCAAGCCAATACGGATACCATAGTTAATTTTTGTGGAGAATATGGAATAGCGGCTAAGTTGTGTGATGATTTAGTAATTGGGATATATGATGACTGGTTTTTACCTTCAAAAGATGAATTGAATGAAATGTATTTAAGAATTGAAAATGGAGCACCAGCACCAAATACAAATATTGGTGGTTTTTCTAGTGGCTACTATTGGAGTTCTACAGAGTACTTCAGCTACTTTGCGTGGTTTCAGTATTTCTTCAATGGCAGTCAGAGCGACGACGGTAAGTTCAACCTTGACTTTGTTCGGGCAGTTCGGGCTTTTTAACAATTCAACTATCCTGACGCTTTCGGTCAGGACTTGTTTAACTATTTGGTTATACCGCGGAGCGGTCGATTTTCATTTTGCTTATAGTTATGTACTATATTTTTCCGGGTTGGTAGTATGTCAGTTGCTATTGAAGACTTATGAGTATGCTAAGTACTTCTTGAAGAAGGGATATTCGCAAATAGCGAAATCCCTTATAGATTGGGAGTTCCCATCACTTTACTTCTGAACTATTACTCGTTTTTTGAATATTTTCACGTAAAAATGGTGCAATGAGATTTGAACTTTCTTTGCCGCTCGCCCTAGTGTGGCTTGCTACGAAGATGCAAACGCACTTTGGCTGTTTTAGCGTTGCCGGCGTTCATTTCTTTCTTGAAAAAGAAACGACGAGTGTTTGCTATACAAGCCATCTCTTATACCAAAGAATTCAAGTCTTTACCCAGCACTTAACCTAACACATAAAACTATAAAAATAGATCTTTTATAGTTTTATGTAAGGCTGGGTATTTACTTCGTAAGCCACCCTTCGCACTTTTTAGAATAAAATTTCCTAAACATATCTAAACTCACCTCCGCTAAGGCTACAGCTCAGACATAGATCTGTTTTTAACGAAAATTTGATTCTAAAAAACTATGCTGTCTAAGGACGTTTTTTAAACTGTAAGCAAATAATTAGAAATTATTCGAGAGAATTTTAAAATAGAGCTTACTTCTGAAAACCCCGAAGAAGTAAAAGTATACTTGGGTCGGGATAGGAAGCGCGTCGGAAATTCGGATTAGAAAGAGAGGATGGAAATTAACTATGTGGGATGAATTACTGCTTGCTTTGGGAAGTGTTATTTCCCACCAAAGTACTGGCTTATTCTATTCAGGATTGGTAAGTGTTGGTTGATTTTTGATTATCAATTATGTTGTATGGAGCGCATAACTGATATATGTGAAAGTCGGTTATCAAAGGAGGATATAGATACTTGCTGTGTGTCACAAAAAAGGAACTCACTCATAATCATTTGTTCTCATATTGAAAACTTTTTGTATATTTGATATGTGAAAAGGATTATCGCTAAACGAACAATTCGAGAGTTGTCTTTAACATTAAGGGCAATCAATACCGACTTGTAGCTAAAATTAACTATCAAAGACAATGGCTATTTATAAGATTCATTGGTACTCACAAAGAGTATGATGAAATAGACTCGAACAACATATGAAACAGACACTAATTAAAACTGAAAAGCAGTATGATAAGGCTCTTGAACGATTAAATGAAATATTTGACGCTAAGCCGAACTCAGCAGAAGGCCAAGAAGCTGAATTATTAAGTTTACTAATCGAAAGTTATGAAGAGACTAATTATGTTATAGCGTCTCCTGATCCGATTGTAGCGGTAAGAATAAGAATGGAAGAATTGCAACTAAAGCAAAAAGATTTAATTGGAATTGTAGGATCAAAAGGAATAGTTTCTGAAGTACTTAATAGAAAGAGAAGACTAACAGTAAAGATGATTAGAAATCTATCCGAACGTCTCAAAATTACTCCTAACGTTTTAATTCAAGAATACGAACTACGCTAAGAGAAGCGACACATAACACCATATGATCATAGGCATCCACTATTTAGTCCTACTTCTCTATGTAAACAATATAATCTCTAATGTATATCTAAATTGCATAGCGGTATAGCACGCCAGATATACTTTATTTATTGAAAGCAAACGAAGGTGAAATTGCGAAAAAATCATTGTTCAACACTAGTCTTTTAATTGTATAATGTAGAGCATTCCGATAAATATGAAAATATTCAACACAGAAAAAATAAAAGCTTGGGATGCAAATACCATCGAGAACGAACCTATTGATTCTTTAGAATTAATGGAACGTGCATCAAAAACATTTGTAAGTTGGTTTACCGAAAAGTTTTCGAATAAGACGACCCCTATATATGTTTTTTGCGGAAATGGTAACAATGGAGGTGACGGGTTTGCTATCAGTAGACTCCTTCATCAAAAATCCTATGACGTAATTGTTGTTGCGCTTTCGGTTTCTGATAAAAGATCAATCGATAATCAGGCTAACCTTAATGCCATCCAAAAGATGAGCGATCTTAAATTTTTGACCTTATCCGACAGTGAAGATTTTCCACCCATTCAAGATTCGTCTATTGTTATAGATGCTCTTTTGGGTACTGGGCTTAAAGATGAAATATATGGTTTTACTCAATATTTAGTCCATTTTTTAAATCAATTGAATGTAATTCGAGTAGCTGTTGATATTCCCTCTGGATTATTCGGAGATGAAACGTCAACAGGTGTCATATTCTATGCCGATTATACTTTCTCATTTGAGCAACCCAAATTAGCTTTTATGTTTCCTGAGAATCATAAATATGTTGGGAAATGGATTGTGAAATCTATTCATCTTTCAGAGGAATACTATGCTAGCGAAAGGGCAGATAATTACCTTCTAACGGATAAAATAGTTCTATCCCATTATAAGAAAAGAAGAAAGTTTGAGCATAAAGGAAGTTTTGGACATGCTATTTTGATTATGGGGAGTAGAGGAAAGATTGGTGCTGCCGTCCTTTCAACATTTGCTTGCTTGAGATCTGGATGTGGATTGGCAACAGTTTATACTCCATCTTGCGGCTATGAAATATTACAAACGAGTATTCCTGAGGCAATGGTAATTACGGATAATAATGATTCCTATATTGGTAGTTTGCCTGAAACAGATAAATACGATGCTATTGGCATTGGATGTGGGCTAGGTATAGAAAATGAAACCCAAAAGGTCTTAGGAGAATTATTGCAGAATTCAAAGCAACCATTAGTTCTGGATGCGGATGCCTTGAATATAATAGCTTCGAACCCAGAGATGTTAAATGAAATCCCTGAAAACTCAATCCTAACACCCCATCCAAAAGAATTCGAAAGACTATTTGGAAAGACTTCTAATGATTTTGAAAGGAATAGCCTTCAAAGGCAAAACGCCATTAAATTAGGATGCTTTATTTTGCTGAAAGGTGCACATAGCTGCATTGCTACACCCGATGGAACATGCTATTACAATTCTACAGGAAATCCTGGGATGGCTACAGCGGGTAGCGGAGATGTGCTTACTGGAATTATTACAGGCTTATTGGCTCAAGGGTACTCCTCTAGGCCTTCATTATGTATTGGAGTCTATTTGCATGGATTAGCGGGTGATATTGGCGCTAAAGCGCTAGGTGAGGATTCTTTAATCGCGAGGGATCTCATAAAATATCTGCCAAATGCATTTATGGAGTTGAATGATAATTAGGAATATTAAAAGAAGGATTAACGACGATTAATAATGTCCATGCAATCATAGCTAGTTGCTAACTAGTCTTCAAATTCTAATCACAATGAACCTTAAAGAAAACAAAGACCTAAATGGACGAATTAAATAGCGAGTTGAGAAGGATTAATATTGCTTACAAAAGTTGCGCTCTACTCATTTCTGATTTCGAAGATGAAAATGAAAGCAAAGAATATAATGGCTGTACGTTTAAGATAAATGGGCTAAATATCGTTTGCAGAAGTGGTAAGGTAACCCCTAAAAAAAACGGACAATTCGTTACTTTTTGGAAACGAAGTACACAAGGGACTACCGAACCATATAAAGAAACCGATGAAGTTGACTTTTATATCATAAATGTGACCAAAGAAAATAGAATAGCACAATTTATATTGCCAAAATCAATGCTAATTGAAAAAGGAATCATGTCCACATCTCACAAAGACGGGAAAAGAGGATTTCGAGTATATCCGATTTGGGATTCTGTTAACAACCAACAAGCTGCAAGAACTCAGAAATGGCAATTAATGTATTTTGTAGAATTTGAGACTGACCAGAGTTTGAAAATGTTGAAAGAGTTATTTGAAAAAGATTAGAATATGATGGTTGAGAATAATAGGCTTACATGTACTGGCTTATTCTACGAATGGTGGTTCATTGTTTGATAATTATTTCTATATTTAGTTTTATAATGTGTTAGTATCAAAAGATCAATTGCAGCGATAGCCGTTTTGCACAGTGACTTACGTAAGTGTTCATCAATTTGAATTTCATGAAAGATGGTCGTATATTATTTGAGGGCAAATGTCTCATGAACATCTTGATATGGATAATACTCGGGTATACACGGATAATGTTCAGGATTGGGAAGTGTTACTAAATTGTTGATTATCAATCACATTGTGTTGAACGCATAACCGATATATGTGGAAGTTCTATATCTTGGACTTCCACATATACACAAGTTATAGCCAATTAAAATTTGAAACAGACTAATGCCCATGGATAGCTCATTTGTATATTTCTTAGTCTGCGGTAGTACTAGTTTAACAATGTGGTATAAGATGCTTAATATTATGGAAGCTAAAGGCCAGAAAGTAAAATATTTTCATTCTGATCCTAGGTACTATTTTGATTTCTATCGGATAATACAGAACGAATCTAAAAAGCGAACACGCCATAAATATTTAGCTCTACTTTGGGGACAATTCTTGATTATACCAATCTATTTAATTGGAATGTATTATTTGTTTTGGTGATGGCGGACAATACTTAAAATGAGTAATCTAAAGTGTAGATAAGTATTTCCTGTTAATGGTTAGAAGGTGAAATTTGAATCTGAAATTTAGGAAAGCACAATTTTCGCTAAAAATAGATGAAATAATATTGAGCAATGTATTTAGGAATAAGTTGATTTGAATAAATCACTGAATACTGAAAGAAGAAGTGAGAAGTAATCATTCCTAACCAGGATGAGTTATAATATAAACTCGAATGATTAGAATTTGAAGAAAAAGGCTATAACACCGTATGATCATGTCATGCACTCTTTAGTTCCAGTCTGCCTTGTTAGTAAAGTGAGATTTATTGCATAACTTAGCTTTATCACCAGTAATGCACGCCAGATATACTTGATCCGTTAGCAAGCATTCCCCCTATTAGGCCACCCAAAAATCAGTAAGAAAAGATACTAATTTCCTAA
>CAJXUU010000154.1 GCA_913061325.1 uncultured Saprospirales bacterium
ATGTCGTACATAATGGAGATGTCTGACATATCCTCGTTAACAAGATAAAGTGAAATCCAGAATTCAAAATTTTATCAGTTTAGTTGACTGACTACCAACACCGTTTCCAGTCATTCTAATATAGTAAGTACCCGTTCCAAGATCAGTAAGATCAACTCTTGCAGTTACACTCATTTCTATTTGTTTTACTAATTCACCATTTACATTGTAGATGGAAGCGAGTTCGAAGTTTGGAGAGGCATCGATATTCACGTAGTCTTGTGTTGGATTAGGATATACATTGACCTCTATATTGGTAGCTTCTATTTGAACAAGTTTGATATCCAATAAGCTAGTATATCCATCATAATCGAATTGCTTTAGCCTATAATAGTTATCTCCTATGGAAGGATCATAATGAGTGTATTGATATTGGGCAGCTTCATTTTTACCAGGCACAAAATCTAGAATTTCCCACTCTAGAGCATTTTGACTGTACTGTATTTCAAAGCCATCGTTATTGATTTCTGAGGATGTTTCCCATTCGAGATTCACATTATTATTTTCTTGATGAGCTTCAAAATAGGTTAATTCTATAGGTAGAACTCCGTTAAGTATTTCAAGATTTCCATCCGTACCAAAAGGGTCAGACCATCTTTCGTCAGTATATAGATTTGATCCACCCAATGTTTTTAAGAATGCTAGCAATTGATCTTTTTCAGTATTTGTAAGATTTAAATTGCCGCCATTGCCTTGGAGTCTATTGTCCAAATTGTTGTTGCTGGGATTATTAGGAATATCATTATAGTGATTGATCACATCCAACAAGGTTGCCAAGCTGCCATCATGCATATATGGGCCGTTCTCTACACCACTAGCATTTACTATATCTCTAAGGCTAGGAGATCGCTCATTTGTTAAGTCAAGACTTCCAGGTGATCCAGCTACACCTATGACCCCATTGTTATTCGAATTAGGATCAATATCAAATTCTGGTGCTCTGTGGCAACGATTACAGCCTGCATCATTGTTGCCCATGTATAGTGTCTTTCCATTATTTTCTTCTGTTGTAAAATTAGGGAAATTGGCATTGTTATTTCCAACCTGAGCTCTTCCCACATCATATTTCGAATCAAAAGATTGCATACTTCTAACAAACTGGGCTAATGCATTTTGCATTCTTTCTTCAGTGATCGTCTGGTCACCAAATGCAAGATTAAACAGTTCGTCATAGTAGTAGAGATCATCTAATCTTAAAATCAAAGAATCAATGTCTGGATCACCATCTTCTCCACTAAAACCCATTTCAATATGATCTTGAATAGGCATAGTCGTTTGTTCTTCTAAAGAGTTTGCTCTTTCGTCCCAAAAGAAATTTTCTTCTTCTCCGAACCTAGCACTGGACAATCTTGTAGAATGTCGACCCGTCAATCCACCATCATGGCCTTCGCTCTGAATGGCATTGTCTCCAAAAGCAAGTTCCTGTTTATGACAGCTTGCACACGATATTGTATTGGTGAGAGATAAGTTATTGTCATAGAATAGGACTCTTCCAAGAGTCGCCGCTTCATTAGTGATGGCATTGTCACCTGGGGTATTATCTTCATTGATATATGCCGGAATACCCTGACTGCTATAATTGAACAGAATATTCAAATCGATAGTGCCCGCAGCTAATAGAAAAAATGAGAATATGGATATAATTATTATGTTCCGTTTTTTCATAAAGAATTACTTTTAGTGCGTTTTGAATGAACTTCAACACTAAAAGGAGCTCTTTAGGATTTCGTACTCAGTAATTATCGATTATTAAAAAAATAGTCGGGATAATTTATTTGATGCAATTATATATTTTTCTGGACATTGCGATGTAGAGAAAAAGTAAACAACCAGGAGGAGTAGATGAGAAGGTCTTCAGGGTTAGTCATTTTTATCATTTATTCTTTTTAGTACTTGTCGAACTCTGCCTGTATCTTTTATTTTAAATCTAGCTTTTGTTTTAGTAATACCGACCTTTATTGTATAAGCCCAATCAGGAACTTCTTCGAACATGTATTCGTCTGTCCAGTCATCACCTATTACGGTAATAAAATCATATTCTTCCTGTAACAATAAACGGCTTACAGCTCTTCCTTTATTAACATTGCTGCTTTTAATTTCAATCACTTTGTTTCCCTTTAGAATAGAGAGATCATTATTGGAAACCATACTTGTTAATACAGTATTGAGTTCAATGGTCCGTCTTGTTGCAAGTTCAGGATCGGCAGTTCGATAATGCCATGCTAAGGAATAATTCTTAGTTTCAATAAAGGTTCCGGGTGTTCTATCTACAAAAGTCTCTAGAATTGGCCTTAGGTTTTGCATCCAATCCGTTTTTAGTCTTTCTAATTCAATCCATTCATTATTTTGATAGA
Organism: uncultured Saprospirales bacterium; assembly: GCA_913061325.1. Taxonomy (GTDB): domain Bacteria; phylum Bacteroidota; class Bacteroidia; order Chitinophagales; family Saprospiraceae; genus CAJXUU01. Next base: position 2,394 of record CAJXUU010000154.1, read on the forward strand.
GCCATACACCGTGATCCGTTACCAAAGTATAATTCTTATGCTCAAACCATTTCTGGAAGGTTGCTTTATCTCTCCCGCTTATTAGTACTACAGTCGTATTTTCTTTTTCTTGCAATGAATCCAATAACGAATAAAGTTCTTCGTCAGGCTCGGCATCTTGTGGGTTGTCTTTAAAACCTACCAATGTGCCATCATAGTCCAATAGTAATAACCTCTTTTTCTTTTCATGAAAGTCAATTACTAGATTTTCTTCATATTCCCCCAGTAGTTTTTTAGTAGTGGTTGTATTGTTGAGTTCTTCAGTACCTTTTAATGATGTTAAAAATTCTTTAGCCCACTTTTCTACATTATATCGCTTTAATCGCTTTTGCATAATCTCTATGCGGGTATGTTGTTCTTTTAAGGGCATTGTCAATGCACGATTCAGATTGTTGGCAAAATCTTCAAAGTTGAGCGGATTAATTAACAATGCTTCATTCATTTCTTGAGCTGCCCCAGCCATTTCACTTAGTATTAAGACACCATCCAAATTGGTTCTTGTAGCAACAAATTCTTTCGCTACTAGATTCATTCCATCTCTAAGGGGGGTGATCAGAGCAACATCAGAGGATGTATATAGATCTATTAAATCATCAAAAGGTACAGACCTATATAAATACGAAATGGGAGTCCAACTTAAAGTAGCGAATTTGCTATTGACACGACCTACAAGCTCATCGGTTCGTCGCTTTAGTTTTTTATACTGCGATACATTAGATCGGGAAGGTACTGCCAACATAATTAATCGAACTTTTCCTTTATACTCAGGAAAGGAATCCAAAAAATACTCAAACGCCTTTATTCTATTAGGGATCCCTTTGGTATAATCCATCCGATCAATCGATAAAATCAATTTTATATCATCAATCGGTTCATCTTCCATTTGCTTAGGAAGTGCAGCTTGTTCTTTGTTACCATTATTGTGTTCTAAAGCTGCATTGTGAAACTTGTCATAGTCTATTCCCATGGGAAAAGAATCTACCGCTATAACCCTATCGTAAAAACTTATATTATTGAAATTTACATCTAACCTAATGATACGTTTGATAGAACTTAAAAAATGACGCTCGTAATCGTAAGTATGAAAACCAATCAAATCCGCCCCTAACATACCTCTAAGAATTTCTTCACGACGAGGAAAAGTTCTGAAAATTTCAAATGAAGGAAAGGGTATGTGCAAAAAGAACCCAATATTTGTATTGGGCCTTTGATCCTTTATTAGTTGTGGTAAAAGAAGCAACTGATAATCATGCACCCATACGGTATCACCATCTTCAAGGTTTTCTAGAACAACTTTGGCGAATTTAATATTAACCCGTTTATATGCTTCCCATTCATGTTCCTTGAAAATGGAATATTCCATAAAATAATGAAATAAGGGCCACAAAGTCTTATTACTAAAACCTTCGTAATATTCTTTGATATCTGTGGTTGTCAGAGGAACAGAAACACAATTCTCCGCTAATATTCTGCTTTCTACTTTTTTAGAGAGCTCAGGACTTAATTCGTCCTCATTAATACCTGACCATCCAACCCATACTCCTTTTCCATCACCATGCACAGACTTCATTCCTGTAGCTAATCCACCTACACTTGGTGTTACGACTAGTGAGTCTTCATCTATAGAAATTTGTAATGGTAGTCGATTGGAAACAATTATTGTTTTATTCATGCTGTGATTTGCCTATTTGATAGATTGCGTTAATTTAGCGAAAAATTGGGCGATACCAACTTTACAAAGTAAAAAATGATGAATAATTTAGATTACGGAATTATAGGAAATTGTAGAAGCGTAGCTTTAATTTCTAAAGAAGGCTCTATTGATTGGTGTTGTCTTCCTCAGTTTGATTCTCCTTCTGTTTTTGGGAAAATTTTGGATGAGAAAATTGGAGGTTCATTTGGATTTAGAGTAGATGATAGCTATACCATCAAGCAATTCTACAAAGATAATACAGCCATTCTAGTGACAGCTTTTAGCAATGGTATAGATGCTTTTGAAATTCGTGACTTCATGCCTAGGTATTTTAAGGAAAATGAAAAATATCATTCACCACCAGAATTAATTAGACACATTAAATATATTTCTGGAAAACCAAAATTCAAAGTTGTTTACGATCCCAAATTGGAATATGCCAAAGGTGAGACCAATACTTTTATTAAAGATGATTTTGTAGTTAGCTTAACTAAAACGGAAGCTTTTGATTCTTTGTTTTTGTACACAGACCTAAACAAAGAGGCCGTTGTCAATGGAGATTTAATAACGATCACTTCAAATCACTTTTTCTTAGTTGGTTACAACGAAAAAATATTTGTGCCAGATCTAGAAATGGCATTTTTAGAATACCAACGAACTAAAGTCTATTGGTTGAATTGGATGGAGAATACAGCTAGCTTTAAGAAATACAACGACGACATTGCCCGGAGTGCGATGACCTTGAAGTTATTGAGCTATGAAAAAACGGGAGCAATTTTAGCTGCCGCTACAACCTCTTTGCCAGAAACAATAGGAGAAGTTAGGAATTGGGATTATCGATTTTGTTGGATTAGGGATGCTTCAATGGTGATCAAAGTCATGTCACAAATAGGACATAAAAGTATTGCAAAACGATACATTGAATTTATTATCAATTTGATCTCAGATAAAGACGAGAAATTCCAAATAATGTATGGAATTAATGGTGAAAAAAATTTGACAGAAGAATTCCTAGACCACTTATCTGGCTATAAAAATTCTAGCCCAGTAAGAATTGGAAATGCTGCATTTAGCCAACAACAAAATGATATTTACGGAATTCTGATGGATGTGATTCATCAATTTTTACTAAACTTTAACAATGATATTGAAAATGGCGAAGCCCTCTGGAGCATTACCAAAAGTATTGTTTGGTTGGTAGACAAACATTGGCAAGAACCTGATAAAGGCATCTGGGAATTCAGATCAGGAGATCAACATTTTACTTTCTCAAAAGTGCTTTGTTGGACAGCCGTAGATAAGGCTGCCAAGGTCGCTAAGATTTTGGGTAAAACATCCAAATTGGCAGAGTGGCAATCACTAGAAGTCGCAATAAGCGAAGATATCATGAAACATGCTTGGAGCGATTCTGCACAAGCGTTTACTCAAGCTTATGGATCGGATGATTTGGATGCCTCCGTTTTATTGATGGAGTCATATGGTTTTATTGATGCTTTGAATCCGAAATATGTAAGTACCGTAAAAGCAATTGAAAGAGAACTTTGTAACGATGGTTTGCTATACCGATATAAAAATCAAGACGATTTCGGTTTGCCTTCTTCTTCATTTACAATTTGCACCTTTTGGTTTATTAATAGCCTGTATAAAATTGGGGAAGAACAAAAAGCAGTCATACACTTTGAAAAGCTTTTGTCCTACAGCAATCATTTGGGGCTCTTCAGTGAAGATTTAGATTTTGAAACAAAACGTTTACTAGGTAACTTTCCACAGGCATATTCGCATTTAGCCTTGATTGAAACAGCTATTAATTTATCCAAAATCACAGAAGTAGAAAAAGTTAAGGATATTTTGTCTTAATTAGACAAAGTATCTTTTTCTTTGCTCTATTTATGTGACCGCCTTTATAATCAGCAAGAGATTAATCTAAACGTGTAGTATACATTTGATTAACTACTCTATCGATCGGTTCAATAATTCTAAAGGTTCTGAATCAGGCATTACCACAGTTTTGAGTAAACCCAAGACGAAAAAATTAATGGGAGTTAACGATTCCTTATAAGCGGAGGTCCTCCCGAAGGGCGGCTTCCACCTTATATATTGTTATGGCTGGGTTCCTAGTTCCCTTTCACTATTCGTTCGAGTACTTTATGGCCTGAGTTTAGGTCTTTAATTTCAAGTAGGTAAGTTCCTTGAGGCAAGGTTTGAATTTGAATTGCAGACTGGTTTGTTGTGCTGACAATTAATCTTCCTTGTAAGTCATAAATAGTTGCATCGTATTTTAGATTTCCCGAAACATCAATGTTGATAATATCTATTGCCGGATTTGGATAAATATTAATCGTTGAATTTGCTAATTCATGAATTGCTGTAACTAAGTCCATGCCATCGCAATCCTCATCTATACCATTGTTTGGTATTTCTTCAGCATCAGGATTAATGTTTGAGTTGTTGTCGTCACAATCGTCAGCCATTAAGAAACCATCTTGATCTAAGTCATCATCAAGAGTCGTAGAATTACAATCATCATCAATTCCGTTGTATGGATCTTCAGTTTGGTCAGGATTGATATTTGGGTTGTTATCATCGCAGTCATCAGTAAGCACAAACCCATCTTGATCTAAGTCGTCGTCAAGTGTTGCAGAGTCACAATCATCATCAATTCCATTATAAAGTTTTTCTTCTTGGCCAGGATTGATATCTGGATTGTTGTCATCACAATCATCAGCTAGCAAGAACCCATCTTGGTCTAAGTCGTCGTCAAGTGTTTCAGAGTCACAATCATCATCAATTCCGTTGTAAGTTTCTTCTTCTTGGTCTAGATTGATATCTGGATTGTTGTCATCGCAATCATCAGCAAGCAAGAACCCATCTTGATCTAAGTCGTCATCAAGTGTTGCTGAATCACAATCATCATCAATTCCGTTGTAAGGCTCTTCTTCTTGGTCAGGATTGATATCTGGATTGTTGTCATCGCAATCTTCATCAGTGAAGAAACCATCGCCATCCAAATCAACTAGAGGTAAGCCTGCTTTTATATTTATATTGTCTAAATACATGTTGTTACCGTAGTAACTAATATTGGCAATATAGAATTTGATAGACGTATTATCTATTAATGGTAATAAGTCGAGCACTATGGTTTTCCATTGATCGTTTTCTGGAAAAAATTCACCTGCCATTGCGTCGACTGTCGCTAATTCTAATCCACCACTTTGCCAAAATTTAGTTAAAGTTTGACCACAATCAATGGAATAATAGACAGCAAGACTGTCAATGAATACACTGGTGCCACTTTGATAATAAGTGTATGCTATATCAAATTCTAGTGTGGGCAGATCTGTCTGACTTAAGTTTACCGATGGTATTTGGATATAATCTTTTTGTCCATCTACATTGTACGCGAAATTATTGACAGACACACATCCTGTATTGTCGCCAAATGCACCAATGTTAGAAGCACTTGCCCAAGTATAACTATTGTCATCATTAATGATTTTCCAATCGGTCGGCACTAAGCCAGAATTAAACGGTTCAGATATGTCTAAATTTGCCGAGTAATCAACAATTGTAATGTAGTCTTCCCACAGAAGAGTATCCATTCCATTAGCATCGGACACAATTAATCGAACGTCATAAACTCCTTGATTCGAAAAAGTGATTATTGGATTTTCATCAATGCTTGTTTCTGGTGTTCCGCCTTCGAAATACCATTCTTTGATTTCGTCATGGTTTTGAGATCTATTTTCAAATTGAATCGGTATTCCAGGGCATGTTTCAACGGAATGCGCAATGAAATTTGCAGACGCTGGATAATCAGTACTCTTAACGACTTGGTTTTCCCAAACCCCACGACCGAAAGTTGCTATTCTAATAATATTGGTTCCTGCAATAATTTCAACGTCAGAAACATAAACATTTGGTAAATCAATCATGAATGGTACCCAGTCCGCATATGTATCGTCTTTGTAGAACAAGCCTACTTCAGTCGCTATATATAAACAGTTATCCGGATGTCCAGCTTGGTAAATGATTTGATGTGAAGGAAAATCTGGTAAGCTGCCAGATATATTCGTCCAAGTAGAACCTCCGTCTTCTGAATAATAAACATTCGTTTCTGGACTATACGAACTGTAGGTCACCCAAACTTTATTTACATCAGTAGGATGGATTTCAATAGAAGAAAAGAAAGAATTAGGTAAGTTCTGACTTGTTAAATTCCAATTGACCCCACCATCTGTAGTCTTGAATAAATCCGTTCCTTCAGCAAAATAAATTACATCACTATTAGCTTTTGCAATTTCAATTACATCTATTGGGCTTTCAAAATAATCACTAATTGCTTGGGAGGAGTTTCCGCCATCCAAGGATTTCCATAATTGTTGTCGACCTAAGAATACAATATTAGGATTATTTGGATCTATTTGAATGGGAGTTTCCCAATTACTCTCGCCATTGGCATCATTAAATATTCCGAAGTGATTTGAGCCTCCGTTAATGGTTTTAAGCATTGCCCCATTCTGATAGGAATGATAAATAATATCTGGATTAGAATAATCAATTTCTGTTTGTAGTCCATCCCCACCAGAATACCGATTCCAATTACCATTTTTAAATAAGTGTGTTCCGTTATCCTGAGCACCAGCGCTTATTTGAGATATATCCATTTGAGAATTGGAAAAATCATAATATTGAGTTATTTGTAAACCTAAACTTATATTCTGCCAGGTATCACCAAAGTCATAAGATCGATAAGCACCACCATCATTACCACAATATAGAACATCACCAAAATATCTAATCCAATGAATATCCACATGCATATTTCCTGGTTGTACTTGATTATATGAAGTTCCAGAATCAGTTGAGCGGAATACTCTTACTCCTCCTACAAAAAGCTCATCTTCATCTATTGGTGATACATCAAATGCCATGTCATACCAAACTTGATCAGTTAATGGATTTCCAGTATTAGCATCATGTTGTGGGATAAAACTGTTACCATTATCCGAAGATTTCCAACATTTAGTTGCAATATCACCACCACCTAAAAAATAAACTACATTGGGATTTGCGGGAGTAACAGCGATTTGCATTCTGGAGATTTCATTTATGGATGAAGTCTGCAATGGCATTGGACTAAAAGAAGCTCCTGCATCAATCGATTTATAAGCATCTGTATTGGATACAGTATACACTATATTTGGGTCACCTGGTTTAAATTCAAAATCCTCAATATCACCATTAATTATATTACTCCAGGCAATTCCACCATCACTGGATCGAAATAAGCCTGAATGTGTTGCGCACAAGACAATGGTTGTATCTGTCGGGTGATATGAAATCTTTCCACCTCGCACATATCCTGTCGAAGGATTCCATACCAATTCAGTTTGAGACCAAGTCTCACCACCATTATTTGATCTCCATATTCCTGTTCCGTACGCTTGCCAGTGATTAAAGTCACCAGTGGATAAAAGTAAACTTTGCGGATTTTGCGGATTTATGGCGACACCAGATGCAGTGACTGTTGGTAGCCTATCCGTTAATGGTTTCCAATTGGATCCCCCGTCTGTCGTTTTCCAAAGGCCACCAGATGGTGCACCTACATAAATTGTATTTGGATCGGTCGGGTCGACCTCAATAACATTAATTCGTCCCTGCCCGTACGATAAGTTAAATGGTCCCAATGGCTCCCATGGAGAATCGATGGATCGAGTACTATTTTCTGCACTTGATTTAATATGTTCTAATTGCTTATAAGCTTTGTTATATTGGCTATTTGTTGGAAACGAACCATCTTCATTGACTCTATCTTTCCAGAAACCTTCCCATCGTTTGAATTGCTTCCAACCAAAGCCTTTTTGATATTCTCTTCCTTCCCATTCGGCGTTGAAGGCTTCCTGGATTTCGAAGAAATTATTACTTGGATCTTTTGTCATATGTTGCCATGACTGGGAACTAAGACAAAAGGAAGTCGAGATTAATGCTAGAATTAATAGTTGTTTGATCATGATTTTATTGTTTCACCGCTCAGCGTTGGTTACAAATTGAAAAACTAAGCTATCACTAATAGCTAAATTTGTAAAGTAAACTCGAATATTCTTTTTAATTTAAATTGTTATCATTTTCTAAATAATATAAAGACAGGTTACTTGTAATGACCTACCTAGTTTTTTTTTGCCCATAACGATTCTCCGGATATGGGTTGACGTGAGAAAAAAAAGACCTTTTTCTGTGAAGGCCTTTCCTTTTTCTCAACTTTTCGTAAAAACGAAATAATTTAAAACTAAATAGTGTTAAAGTTTCTACTTTTCATAGGATCACTTGTTAGGCTCAGCATTCTTTTCATATAAATTATGAATTATTAGAATTAAGTACCCAAATATCACAGAACTAACTATTAGTGCATTACCTATCACGCCCTCTGCTGAAAATGAAATTTTTATTAGGATAGTTGATATAACAAAACCTGAGTTCCGCATGATTTTATAAAATTTATCAGAATAAAAGAAAGATGCTAACAACAATAAAACGTCAATAATTATTAAAATATTAAAGAATTCATCGAAAAACACATTGTTTATGTTTGTAAATTCTAATATTCCATTACTGTAGTCTTTTGCAGTTATAATACCCCAATTTATCAACGAATAAGCTGCAAAAATAAATAATATTGGGACGAGAATAATTGCCAAAAGTTGTTTTAAGAGTACAAATTTCCTTATGCTATTCCCTCTCTTATCAGGATTGCTTATTGAAACATATTCTCTTTTTCGGATTGCGTTGTAGAAAAGATATATCACAAAGAATAGAATCAAAGATGTTAATACATCTATTGTGAATTGTAAATCGTCTTTGTTTTGAAACCAATCTGAATCTAATTCGAGATAAGCTAAATCTTTGAAAATTTTTCTTATTACTATTAGAGTAATTATTTCATATTGTTTCCCTATGTAAGCGGTTGTAGATTTAGGAAGATAGTAAACAAGTAAAAATACTTCAAATATTAAGATGAAAGAAAATGGAGTGTATATAGCTGCTATTGGGTTTTTGAAGAACTTTTGCTCTATTTCAATTATTCCCTGAACATTTAAGACAATTATAAGTAAATGAATTAAATAACTAACAATAGCTATAACTAAAGTGATTTTCTCTACTTCTTCTTTCCTCTTTTCCGATAAGAAAAATTTAAACAATCTTGATATAGGTTTAGTTTTTTTCACTCTTTTATTTTATTTGTTCTGACTAACGTTCGCTAATTCACTGATTATCAGATATCCTTTTTTCGTAGGCAAGCTTGTAACTTGGTCTACTAAATATCCCTATTCCATTGGGATCAATACCGAATTTACTGATTTTCTTCCTGAGTTGTGCTATTGCTCTGCGTTTTTCATCCAAGAATACATATTGATTTGTGGGCTTGTATTGTTCTTTCTTTGTTATCATATTCCAAAGGATCACTGCAAGCTTCCTTGCTGTAGCTGTAATAGCTGCCTGTCTACTTTTTCTAAATGCTATCTTCTTGAAAAATTTACCTAGATCTGAGTCTTTTAGATTACCTACTGCATTGGCAGCATTTCTCAATGCAATCTTAAGTCGATTACTTCCTTTTGGTATTCGGTTGGAGAGTATTCTTCCTCCACTCATTTTATTATTTGGAGCAAGTCGAAGCCATGAGGCAAATCTATTTGCAGAATCAAATTTCTTCAACCCTTCAGGTCCTATTTCACTCATGAAGGTGAGTACTGTACTGTGACTTACTACTGGTATTGCCAATAGGTCTACTCCATTAAAGTATTGGTAAGATAATATGTTTAAGTCGATGCCTTTTAGGCCATTCTTGTTTTGCCGCTTGTATGGTTTCTTTTTAGGAAGATCAGCAACTACTTCTTCTTTCTTAGTAATATAATGCTCTAGGAATTCTGAAATTTCCATATCACATTCCTCAATCATTGATTTATAAAATTCGTATCGTCTATACTCTTGTTTTAATCCAAATAGATAATCCTGTCGCTCATTAGAAACTAGAGCCTTCGCTATTTCCTCTTCTGTTTTTCTACAATTATAATGTCTATGCTTTGCTAGAGATAGTGGGTCTAAATCTTCGCTACATATTGCTTTTATAATCTTTATTCCTGTCTGCCCTGTCACATCTCTCACAACTACATCTAGTCTAAAATTCAAACACTTCAAAAATTTCTGCATCTTATGCGATGTATCCGCTTTTTGGGCAATCATCTTCGATCTATGACGACATAAGGTCCTAAGCTTTTCTGTCGTCTCATCTGGCAAAAAACTTGAGGGTAACAATCCTAGTGTATGCATTTTCTGTATCCACTGACAATCCAATACATCTGTCTTCTTTCTATTGATGTTCTTGGTGAACTTACCATTGGTCAGTATTACTTCAAGGCCAGAATTCATAAGTTCAACAAATAAATTTTGCCAATACGCTCCTGTTGACTCCATTGCAACACTTCTAATCCTTTTTGAATGTAACCATTTCCCAAGTACTTTCAAGTCTACGGCGTAAACTCCAAATTCTCTCACATCTTTACTTCCTTGACCAATTGATACAAAATGACTACGACTACCTACATCTATCCCTGCACAATTAGGGTTGATGATCTGCATCGAAATTGAATTCTTTTGCATTTTTATAGATTTAGATTATAAAAAATGGCTCTAACAGAAGTATCTTTATAAATGAAAATTATTCTGATCGGGGTCCTCGCTCAATGACGGGCCACCATTGAAATTTATCAACTGTCCCAGATCCACACTGGGACTTTTTACATTCCGACCAGAATGACGCTGGGACTTACCA
>CAJXUU010000155.1 GCA_913061325.1 uncultured Saprospirales bacterium
ACACTATCCTCTTCGTCGGCAGCGTCAGATGTGTATAAGAGACAGGTATATAAATAGTCTATTTGATTAAAAAGTATTCAGCTAGGCATTATTCTGAATTCACTTAAGCAAATGAAATCTCTGGGCATAGAACTAGATGTAGCAAAAAATAGAAATATATTAGCCCAAAAGACTCATTACAAAACTCTTTTTTCTTATAGAAACAGGAACCATACTACCATCTTTCATAGAAATGTATCCGCCTTCTGTCTTAACATATGCCTTGACATAAGCCATATTGATTAGGTGAGATTGGTGTACCCTTTCAAATCCTGAATCATGTAACATTTTATCAAATTCCTTAAGAGTTCGGGTTATGAGAAGTTTACTGCCATCAGCAAAATAGAAATATGTATAATTCGTCAATGATTCAAGTCGAACAATATTTTTAATTTCAGCTATTTCAATTTTTTCAGAAGTATGAAGAGCTATTTTTTCTAATTTTGAATCTGTGGCTATGCTTCCTCGTAATAAGTCTAATTGTGATTTAGCTGATTGTTTCTTTTGTGTGAGTTTTTCCACGGCCTTGACAAGAAGTTCTGGATTGACAGGTTTGAGCAAATAATCTAATGCCGAGTACTGAAATGCTTTTAGTGCATAGTCTTGTCTAGCTGTCACGAATATTACAGAGTCTAAATTATTAGGTACAATATCTAATAAATCAAACCCATTCCCATCTTCCATCTCAATATCTAAAAAAAGTATATCAGGAACATTTTGTTTTAGCAATTTGGCTCCAGAAAGCACTCCCTCAGCTTCTCCTATAACTTCCACATGACTACAATAATCTGCTAAGTCAGCTTTTAGAGAAGTCCTAGCCAATTCCATATCATCTATAATTATAGCAGTCAGTTTTTGCATTGTTTTATTTTTCATTTACCAAAGTGTATTGCCGAATGAATATCTTAGATACTACATTAATCAACAATCTATTCAATCTCTATTTGTATAGATTCTTATTTTCAACATACCCTGCTGCAGTAGCTTCTATAAAAAAATCATGTTTTCCTTTTTCTAGTGGTTTTATTTTTTTTGCGGGTACTCCTGCATATAAATATCCTGATTCTAAAATTGCACCAACAGTGACCACTGCTCCTGCTCCAACTATAACATTAGATTCTACGATAACTCTATCCAGTATTATTGCCCCCATTCCTATGAGTACATTATTATGAATAGTACATCCATGAATAATAGCTCTGTGGCCTACCGATACATCATCACCGATTATGGTATCTTGTTTTCCTGTAGAACCATGAACGATAGCAGCATCTTGAATATTAACTCTATTGCCTATTCTAATCTTATTTACATCACCTCTAATTACGGATTGGAACCAGATACTTGATTCGCTGCCGATTTCTACATCACCAGTTACAGTAGCATTATCAGCTACCCAACTACTGTTATCGATTTTTGGAGTAATGCCTTTAACAGAGATTATGGCCATTGATCTATGACTTTTTATGTGAAATTGGAGTAAGTGTGTATCCTTCTTTTCTGAGTAAATTAATTACACCTTTTTCTCCTGCTAAGTGACCAGCACCTACTGCAAAAAATGTTGGCATCTCAGACATCATTTTTTTCATACCACTTATCCAAGCTTTATTTCTTTTGCTGAGTAGCACATCTTCATATTCGGACATTTGCTCATCTTCGTCAGTAATCATAGCAATCATGGCATTGATATTCTGTGTTTTGTACATTTCTACCATTTCTTTCATCTGATCACTACCTGAATCGCCAGATTTGATAGTCTCGATAAGCATTTCTGCTTGGGCTTGATAAGGAATAGAATCAAAAACACTCATTTGGAATTCTATAGTTTCTAATCCTGCCATCGGCTTGTTTGAATTTTTAGCAATGTCCAAAAATTCCATTTCATATGATTTCATACTACCGTTTTGTAGACCTGCAGGATCCATGTCCCCAGAAGCGAAAACGGTGAGGAACATAGGTTTCATTCTTTCTAACATCATTAATGGCATTCCGATTTTAGCGAAATGAGCGTCTACCATTTTATAATCCTCTGCACTTATAAGATCTTTCAATGTTTTTCCATCACTCATGAATGCTTTGCTCATAATACTCATCATATTACCCATGTCGCTCATCTCATTCATATCTATTTCAAACACCATTTTTTTAGTGCTGTCTATAGCTGCAAGCGTACCATTAGGCAAGAAATAAGCATCAGAATCAATAAGGTGAATAGTGCCGTAGAGATATGATGGTTCAACTATACCATTTCCTTGTATTTTCCAAAGGAGGGCATTGGTTAGTGGCTTATATGCTTGGGTTTCTATCTTTTGAGGTAATCCATCTTTTGTTGTCTTACAAGATGTAAATGTGAAAGAAACTGCAATCATCAATATTGCAAGAAGTCTAATATATTTGTTCATTTTTTACTATTTGTTGTGAATATAACGATTGGTTTGCGTTCCAGATCAGTTTTTCTATTGAATGACACTATTGTTGGATGATCGAATGTGTTTCTTGAATTTTCTGCAAAATAAAAAAGGGAAAAATCATTCCTGATTCCTCCCTTGATATTTATTAAATAAGCTAATTATCTAGCGTATCTTACTTTAACTCTTTCAGCTATCCAGCATCCTACAGTTTGTGAAGAGCCTTCTTTTATTCCTCTTTGGAATCCATCTTCTTTAGATGGCATGGAAGCTCTGTATTTTGACAATCTAGAGTCAGCGTCTTTCGCAACAGATGCATCCACAGATTTTGCATATCTGTATTTATCCATCGCTGCAAGGATTGCTAGTCTTTGATTCCAAGAATCTCCACAAGATCTAGCTCCTGACCCGTACATGTCACCGATAAGCATATATGGTCTTCCCCATCCCGGTCTATTTTTAGCGGCTGCTAATGCTGTTGCTCTAGCTGCACCATAACTTTTTAATTTTCTATATTGAATAGAAGCTTTACTAAATTGGTAACCTCCTTTTTTACTTAGATCAGTTTCTGTGGCAATTGCTTCATTATATTTGGCAATTGCTTCAGAAAATTTACCTTGATCGTATAGTTTTTTTGCAACAACACTTGGGTTGTTTGCTTCGAATTCCGCTTGTGCTGCAGCATTTTGGCCTTTTGCCCATACTTTATACTTGCTCTCTACCTCTGCTAAAAATGGATGGTCTAAAGCACAACCTTGACCTTTTAGTTTTGAAACTATTCTTTTCCATGTTTGCGGATCATCGATGTTGTCTTCATATTCTGGTTTAAGTTGTTCTACGAAAAATTCACAATCAAATATATCATTCGCTATAACAGCAAATTTTGCATTCATAGATTCTTTTGCTTGCTGATAAGAAGCGGATAAGTTGTTGTTTTTGTTGATACAGAAATCAGCTACGTCATTGAGTTCTTCATATATTGCCCTTGCTTCAGCCTTCTCCATTTTTCCTTTTTGGAATTGATAAACGGCAATTGATGCATATGGGTCATATACAATATATTCAACATGGTCACCACTATTCTCAAGTGCCATTTTTAGCGCTTTTGTAGTTTGAGTGTAGGGTGTGTTAAATGTGTAAAACATATCAAAAGCTTTTCTTCCTGCTAGATAACCAATTCTAGCATTGATACAAGATCCATCTGGACACTTGCTACTTACGATAGATCCATTTCTATAGCAAGCTAATGCCTGATCAATTAGCGAAATATATGTATTCTTGTATTCTTCTTTTTTTGCTGCATCAGTTTCAGTCTTATACTTAGCTAAGTATAATTGTGCTCCGTCTGTAAAGTGATAATCTCTTTTTCCGTCGGCTGCGGGGGCTATACTAAATGCCTTTTCCCAGTTTTCGAAAGCAATTACATAATCTTTATCTTTAAGTGCTTGTCTGTAGATTGAATGTGCGTTTTCTGCATCCTCTTTTTGTGGTGAATCCAACCACGATGCGCACTGCCCATTCCCCAATGTGACAGTTGCTAATGCTAAAACACTCGCGAATAATAATTTTGAAAGTTGTGTCATAATAATGCTTTTTTAATTCTTGTAAATCTGTTACTTCATCGAAAGCCATCAGTCTAATAGTAGATGAAGATTTGTCTTATATAGTTGTGCTCTTCTAGTTGTATTTACGTTTTATAAACCATTCGTCATCATTAAAAGTGAAGCCTAAGTTTATTTTGAAGAATGTTTCTTCAATCACAGAACCGCTTCCCTTTTTTCCAATTTCGAATCCAATATTAGCATGTGATATCTTTCTTTGATAAATAAATGGAAGCCCCATTCCAAATGTTGCACCATAAGAATTGATTTGTTCACCAGCTACAACTCTTGGATCTGTTTTATAATAAAGACCATATCGGTAATATACTCTTTTGAAATACCTGTTATATGATCTATAGTTAGGACGGAAGAATCCACCTAAAGAAACATTCATTGTGTTTTTTAACGGATTTTTAGCAAGTGTGGGGTCTGTATCATTTTCATACGAAGACCAATTAGCAGTACTAAAATCAAATCCTATCATGTATTTGTTACCATGGTAATAACTAGCTCCAAACCCCACCTCTAAAGGTAGTTTGCCATTTCCAGCTTGATCTACAGAGATTGAGACTGTATCAATAAACTGACTTGTTGAGGATGGTGTCTGTACTCCAAGTTTTGATTCTGTTAAAGAAGTATTAAAGCTTGAAGCATTTTTTAATCGCACTCCAAAGGATACAATTTTAGCCTCTTGGGTAGTCTTATTGTCTATATTTTTTTGGTTAAGTACCTTTATATACATACCACCTACTCCCCATATAAATCCATTTAAGCTATATTTTGAAGAGAATAAGTTTTGATAAGCTACAGGCAAATCTAATAATGTTATTGTTTGGTCGTATTCTATGTTTCCAAATAAGTATCCTAAATTAAGTCCAAATGAAAAGTTTTTGTACTTAATTGCATTCCCCCACATGAATTTATAACTTCCTCCATCTCCTGTAAATGCTCTATTCACATTCCCAATACCTGCTATACTGTCTTGAGAACTAATATTATATCCAACTGTACTATTTGGCATTAAAGTGAATGACATCCCAAGATCATAAGGTCTCTTTTTTTGATTTAGTATCTCGTTGAGTGGATTGGACAGTGGGAAAGCAAGAGATAAATATTGAAGATTGCCATTCCAAGCTGTGCTAGATAATTCTCCACTTTTCAGGGTAGATCTAGTCGCTGACAATCCTATATCAAAGGCTGTGGCTCTCAAAGATGCCAAACTCGCAGGGTTGACTATATTTATTTGATAACCATCAACATAAGATGAACCCAAAGATCCCATACTTCTTAAGTGCAAAAAGTTTTCATCGACGAGATCACCTATTCCATATCTAGAATAAGGTGAGTTTCCATTTGTTTGCGCTGCTATCTGAGCAATTACGAAAAATGATAATATGAATGCTATTATTCTATATTGCATAGTTTATTGTTGCATCTAATCCTTCTAAGACTAGAAATGAGTTGACAAATATCTTTGTTTTTAAGAGATTTGCAAAAAACGGAGCATCTCCTCCAGTTATAATTACGTTAATATCCCCTATATCTTGTTTTATCATAGCTATTAACGATTCTATTTCTAATAATGTACCGTAGACAACACCATTTTGCATTGCAGTCGTAGTACTTTTACCAATATAGTCGATATTATAAACAGGTTCGACTAGTGGCAGGGTAGAGGTCATTGTATCCATGGCTTTAGCTCTCATGCGTAATCCAGGAGAAATATTACCTCCTAAGTATCTTTTGTCAGAAGTTACTATATCGTAAGTGATGCATGTTCCTGCATCAATAACAAGACAGTTCCTGTTTGGGTACACTTTTGTACATCCTATTACAACGGCCAATCTATCTTTTCCTAATGTTTTAGGAGTTAGATACATGTTTTCAATAGGTATGGACGTCTTATGATTTAATCTAATCAAGGAGACATGAGATTTTACTCTTTTTTCAAATGCACTTACACTTTTGCGAGTACTACTTGATATGGCCTGTGTTATCTTATGTTTTTTTATTAAGTCATCAACTTCTTTTTCGCTCTTTGTGTAAAATGCATCATTATGAATCATAGTACCATTATCGAAGATGCCGATTTTGATCCTAGTGTTTCCTATGTCGATGCAGAGATTCATTTTACCAATTTGAATTTTTCATTCTCTTTTTAGTGTTTGAAATGCCTAACTCCAGTGAACACCATTGCAATATCGTTTTCATTGCAATAGTCGATACTTAGTTGATCTTTAATGGAACCACCGGGTTGAACAACTGCTCGTATTCCAGCTTTATCTGCGATTTCTACACAATCTGGGAAAGGAAAGAAAGCGTCAGAAGCCATTGCACATCCATCAAGTTCAAAGCCAAATCTTTTAGCCTTGGCAATTGCTTGATTGCAAGCATCGACTCTGCTCGTTTGTCCACAACCCATTCCTAACAGCTGATTGTTCTTAGCTAGTACGATAGTGTTTGACTTTAGGTGCTTTACACATTTGTTTGCAAATATTAAGTCATCTAACTCTTGATCGTTTGGTTTTCTGTTGGTCGCTGGTGTCAATTCGATTGAAACTTCTGTTCTTTTGTCAGTGTCTTGTTGGATTACTCCATTAAGAAGACTCTTGAAGCTTTTATCATTTACATGAAAGTGCTTTATTTTTAATAAGATTCTCTTCTTTTTTTTCCCGAGAAGAGCCATTGCTTCTTGATCAAAGTCAGGTGCTATGAGCACTTCATAAAACAATTTATTGATTTCTTCTGCAGTAGCTAGGTCTATTTTAGAATTACAAATTAAAATACCACCAAATGCAGATACGGGATCACCAGCTAATGCAGCTTGCCACGCTTCTAGTGTGGTCGATCTTGTTGCTATTCCGCAAGGATTGGTATGTTTTAATACAGCAAAAGTGGGTGCATCATTTTTAAACTCTGCCATTAAGTTGACAGCCGCATCTACATCTACAAGATTATTAAATGATAATTCTTTACCACCAATTTTTTCAAACATTGTATCCATCTCTCCAAAGAAGATTCCTTGTTGATGAGGGTTTTCTCCATACCTAAGAGGTGTCCCTATGTGAATGGATTTTTTGAATGTTGGCTCTGTATCTTTCTCTATATCATCAAAATAGTTATGAATAGCAGTATCATAATTTGATGAAACTTTGAAGGCTTTTCTAGCAAGTGCCTGTCTATCTTCTAATGTTGATGTTCCTTTTTTATCATTCAGAATTCTTTCTAAATCAGAATATTCATCTTGAGAAGGGATAACTACAACGTCACCAAAATTTTTCGCAGCCCCTCTTATTAATGCAATACCACCGATATCTATTTTTTCGATTATTGTTGCTTGATCATTTGTAGTAGCAACTGTTTGTTCAAATGGGTATAGATCGACAACAACAAGATCTATTTGGGGAATCTCATATTTATCAAGTTGTGAAAGATGATCAGCCTCTCTTCTGGCTAATATTCCTCCAAATACTTTTGGGTGCAAAGTTTTAACTCTTCCATCAAGTATAGAAGGGTAGCTAGTTAAGTCTTCTACTCTTTCTACTTGACCTCCATGGGCCTCAATGAATTTTTGTGTGCCACCAGTACTATAAATAGTTACGCCTTGTTCTATTAATGTCTTTACAATGCTCTCTAGTCCGTCTTTATGAAATACGGAAATTAGAGCCGATTTTATCTTTCTTTCAGCCATTCTTTGAAGATAGGTTGGTTGCTTAATTACGGTTTATATACCGTTCTAGTATTAAAAGTTGCAAATGTAATGAATTGAGGCGTAAAACATGAATGAATAAAGGGAGTGTTGGTAATTTTTGTAGCTTAATTTGATCCAATAATGATTGATTTTGAATTTATCCGTATTGAAATTTTATTATCAATCGTAAAATCAATTCAATTGGAAAAAATAGAATTTGTAGTTTTGTGGAATCACTGCATTTATTTTGAGTTTTTTAACGAAATGTGATATAAAGAAAATATGAATTGTCCTATTTAATTTCATTAATGGCGGCCTTCATTCTAGGTTTGTCCAAATCAGGGCTTAAAGGAATGGGTATCGTTATCGTTACTTTAATGGCCTTGGTCCATGGGGCTAAAGCCTCTACTGGAATATTGCTTCCACTTTTAATATTTGCTGATATATTAGCGGTTACTTATTATAACAGGCATGCCCAATGGCGATATTTGCTAAAGTTCTTACCATGGATGATTGTTGGTGTACTGATTGGTGTTTACGTTGGTAAGGACCTTCCAGAAGATATCTTCAAGAAAGGAATGGCAGCAATCATTTTATTTAGTGTAGTGATTATGTTTGCTTGGGAAAGGTATGATAAAAGTAATGTGCCAGATAAAGTGTGGTTTGCTGGGTCAATGGGATTGTCCGCTGGTTTTACAACAATGATAGGTAATCTTGCGGGAGCATTCTCAAATATTTTCTTTTTAGCTACTCGTATACCTAAAAATGAATTTATCGGTACAGCTGCTTGGCTTTATTTTATTGTGAATTTATTTAAGTTGCCTTTTCATGTTTTTAGTTGGGAAACAGTAAACTTATCATCTTTGACAATTGATATTAAGCTTTTACCAGGTGTACTTATTGGTTTTTTATTTGGAATTAGAATCGTTGAAAAATTTAAAGAGAATCACTATAGAAAATTCATCCTTATTATGACTGCAATTGGGGCACTCGTTATGCTTGTAAAATGATCATTTATATTTTGGCTTTCTTCTTCATGATATGTTTAAAATAAAAATGGATGATTCGTTTCCAAATCATCCATTTAAATATATGTTTTCTACATTTAGAATTTATTCTTCCTCTGCAGATGCTTTATTTCCTTTTACAGGTGCTTGGTAATTCAAGTCTGGTACAACATTAACGAATGTTCTTCCCATTCTTCTTTTTTTGAACTCTATTGTACCTGGTACCAATGCGTGAAGAGTATGATCTCTACCTATTCCAACATTTACGCCTGGGTGAAATTTTGTTCCTCTTTGTCTTACTATGATATTACCAGCTTTTGCGTACTGACCTCCGAATAATTTAACACCTAAATAATTAGCATTACTATCTCTTCCATTGTCCGTACTACCTACTCCTTTCTTGTGAGCCATGATTGATATTTTTTTTTGTTATGAAATATAAATCCGCATTACTATGCAGAGATAGTGTCTATTTTAATTTTTGTAAAGCATTGTCTGTGACCATTCTTTACTTGATATCCTTTTCTTCTCTTCTTTTTGAAGACGATTACTTTGTCACCTTTTTGGTGTCCAAGTACTGTAGCACCAACAGAGGCACCACTTAAAACCGGCGTGCCCAAAGTTGTAGATCCGTCATTTTCAACCAATAATACTTGGTCAAAATTAACTGTATCACCCTCTGAAGCTTCTAACTGGTGGACAAAGATCTCTTGACCTTCTGTCACTTTCATTTGCTGACCAGCTATTGTTACGATTGCAAACATGTTATTTAATTTTTGTTACTTTTTCCAAATGGAGTGCAAAGATAATCATTTTATTAAATAATACAACACCTTTACTATTGAAAATGAATGGTATAATATTGCATGCCGGTGTGTTCCTTTTATAAACAAAAAAAAGGACGCAACAAATGTTACATCCTTTCTGTATATTATATTTTATAATGGATATATCTTAGTATCCAGAATTTTTATTTCCACTGTAAGTAGAACCACTAGCTGATCTTGTAGTTCTGTCGCCTTTACCAGCGTTAGGACCTTCTGGTCTTTCCATCTCGATGTCACTATCACCACAAACTCTAAATTCTACTCTTCTGTTCATGTAGTGTTGAGTTTCAGATTTAGCTTCTGCACCCATCATCGGAGCATCTTCACCACCATACATTAACTTGAATCTATTTCTTTCAATACCGTAGTTAGTTACTAAATAGTCAACAGTAGCTTGAGCTCTGTTGTAAGAAAGAACTTTGTTATAATCATTACTATTTCTAGCATCCGTATGACCTACAGCAGATACACATACATTTGGACACATTTTCATGACGGTAGCTACGTGGTGTAGTTGACCATAAAATTCTGGCTTAATGTTATATCTATCAAGATCGAAGTGTATCATTGGTAAGAACCATTTTCCACAATCAGAACCTGCAATCAAGGTATTAACCGTATTCATCATTGCTGATGTTTTATTATCAACGATTGTATTTACATCATCTTCAGTAATTGTAGGTACAGCTGCAACACCTTTTGAATCTACATCAAAACCTGGAGGTGAATATGGCTCTTCATCCTTACAATCAGCATATCCATCGCCATCACTATCTAAAGTTACACCTCTAGTATCAACTGGGCATCCAGCAGGAGTATCTAATTCTTGATCTAGCATATCAATGATTCCATCACCATCTTCATCAGTAAGATCAAGTATAGGTCTTTGCTTCAATTCTGCTATATCATTAAATGTACCCTGAAGAGGATTTAACCAATATAAAGGTTCAGTTACTTTATCAAGGTTACCTAAGTTAATACCTAATCTAATGTTAGTATAGTGTATAATATCAAGATTGTTAGTTTGATCCACCGCAGATCTATTTTTGATCCCGTCAAGAAAATCATTATCAGTTAACATTATTTGATGTTCTAATCCTATGTTAAATCTCTTAGACAGCTTTCTTGAAATACCCATCGATGTAGTCCATACAAGATGAATGTTTGTATCATCACCTAATCTAAATATTCCTTTTTTCTTAGGACCTTCAGTTTCATATTCTCCATCGTAAACTGTATTCAAAAAGTCTTTAATTTGTTTTCTGCCATCTCTTGTATCAAAGTCATGTCCCAAAGCATTAACAGTACTTATCAAATCAGAATAAGGTAAACCATCAGATCCTAACAGATCAAGGTTAGCTTTGTGAGTATCCAATCCAACACCAATTGTAGCGTACCAATTCCATTTATTTCTGTCTTTGTGGAATAGTAGATTTCCTATGTTGATTACACCTTGAAGTGCTCCATATATATATGTAGTCTTAGTTGATGGAAACCATCCGTTTTCATTAGCGTATGAACTATAAGTTGATTCTACTAAGCCACCACCTTGTGAACTATGAGTCCAAGCTTGAGGGTCTAATCCTTTCATTTGTCCATAAAATAAATCTGCTCTGATAGAAAAGACATAATGAATAGCTTTTCTTAGATGCAAGCCAATACCGTAACCACCAGGTAATTTGCTATCTACATCACCGCTAATAAGCGCATGGCCGATGTGAACACCAAGTTCCCAAGCACTTTTAGGTTTTGCAGAATAGTTGGTTTGACCCATTTTCCACATTTTGTTTTGTTCAGGGTCCTGTGTCATTTCATCTGAAATGCCAGTTTTTACAAATGCATCATCTTGTGCATTTACACTTAGAAAGCAAAATGCTAATAAGCAACTGAGTAAATAGATTTTTTTTATCATAGGGCAGTAATTTAATCTTTTTAGAAGTTTATTGTGCACAAAAATACCTAAATATTATAAGTCACCAAATAATACGGTGTTAATATACTACGTAAAAATAGTATTTAACACATGATGAAGCGCTCTTTCACTAATTTTTTTCTTCGAATTGTCTGATTCTAGGATATTTAACATAAATTCCTTAATAGTTAAACTTACATCATTGAATATTGCTTGATCTGTCAATTCAGCTTTTTCCTGCATTAAATATGCAAAAACACGGGCCATGCCACAATTTGCTAGAAAATCAGGAATGATACTTATCTTACCATCCAAATACCTTGCCGTTTTACCAAAAAATATTTTGTCATCAGTAAAAGGAACATTTGCCCCACAAGATATAAGCTCTAATCCATTTATCAATAATCTTTCAATTTGATCTCGACTCACGATTTTTGAAGCTGCTCCTGGAATAAAAACATCAGCTTCTATGTCCCAGATCTTTGCATTAATTTCTTCAAAAGGAATTAATTCTGCACTCAATTCATTCCCATTTTTTTTAACGAATAAATTTTCAACTTGTTCTTGCGATAAGCCATTGCTATCAATTATACCCCCTTTGCGATCAATTATACCAACTATCTTGGCTCCAGCATTTGATAGGTAATAAGCTGTTGCTGATGCGACATTACCCCAGCCTTGAATAATAACCTTTTTATCTTTCACTGTAGTTTTGGAGAATAAATCGTAAAAATGTACTACTGACTCTGCTACTCCATATCCAGTGATCATATCTGCTACAGCGTATCTACCTTTATTAACTGGAGCAAATGTTGGATCTTCTATAATTTTAGCACATCCATATCTTAATTGACCTACGATATTTATTATCTCACCTTTACTAGATTTTAAATGGCCATTAACTATACCCTCTTGAGGGTGCCATAATCCTAACTCTTCTGTAATTGGCACTACATCTTTAAGTTCATCTACGTTTAGATCTCCCCCTGTTCCATAATAATTTTTAAGAATAGGGTATACAGCTGCATACCATCTTTCTAATACTTGAGTTCTTCTTGGGTCTCGAGGGTCAAAGTCTATACCTGATTTTGCACCTCCTATTGGAGGACCACAAACACCAAATTTTATTTCCATGACTTTTGCTAGTGATACAACTTCTTCTTTATTTAATCCCTTCCTCATCCTAGTACCACCTCCTGCGGCACCATTTTTTAAAGTATTGATTACTACCCATCCTTTAGCTTCAGTTAATTGATCTTGCCATTCAAAGACTATTTCTGGGCTTTTATTCTTGTATTTTTCTAATAAAACATCTAAACTTTCTACCATAGAATAAATTCTGTCTCTTATACACATCTCCGAGCCCACGAGACAGGCAGAAA
>CAJXUU010000156.1 GCA_913061325.1 uncultured Saprospirales bacterium
ACACTATCCTCTTCGTCGGCAGCGTCAGATGTGTATAAGAGACAGGTATTTATTTTGTTCTTGATGCACTAAAGCCTTCCATCAAAAGCGTATTCCCTTTGACTTACCAATTCTACTTTATCCATATGTAAATGAAGTGGATTTAATAAAACATTGTATTCTTCCGGAATGATAGCTGATGGCACCTTTAAACCTAGTAATTTATTCGAGTTAATAAATTCATCTCCTGCTGCTTTAGCTGCTCCTTTTGGAGGTACTTCATTCCAACCGAGAGGCAGTTTTTCTAAAAACTGTATGTATCTATTTGGCACCTCGAATGTAAGCAAGATCATACCATTTGGAATAGGAATCCCATCAGAATGCACCAGTACTTCTAATGATGCCAAAGCAATAGATGTAGATGTATAAACCATTCGTACACCTTTGCTATTCCATCTACCTCCGACTCTATATGCACCTTCACCATTAAGATGTTCTGTATATTTCTTATTACTAATCCTATAGACTTTCATCAGAATTAATTATAAACACCATAAGCCAACCGCTCTAACTCATCCATCACTATTTCTACACCTATCCCAGTATCTAATAAGCTCATCGGAGTGACATCTCCTAAACCTCTTATCGACCTTCTAATCCAAACATTAAAGACATCCATGTCTCCAAAAATCTCAATCCCAAATCTATATAGGCGTAAAAGCTCTAACAACTTCTCTGAAAGATCAATATTAAGTGTCGATTTTGGATCTAATCTTCTAATGGTACGACTATTGACATGCAGAATGAGTGCCATTTCATCGATATGAAACGCTGACATTTTCATAAAACCGACAAGTGTATCATAACCTAGTCCTTCTTTGACAACAGAAAGAAAACTATGTTTATCCCCCCTACCTATATTTCCTATCACTCTTAATGGAGAAGGCATACTCCTATATGCTACGGCCGCTTCATTTGCTAATGCTGCATTAGCATCCTCTGTCAATTTATACTTTTTAGTATCATCTTTCATCTGCAATCAATTTATCCAAAGATACATATATTTTGCATGATTGTCAATTTTTTTTTGACATTTATACACTAATGTATCAATATATTGAAATCCACATCTAAAAATTGCTCTTTATTCAATAGAAATATTGACTTTTGCACTCAGATTTTTATACGTTAGTTAGTAGCTGACTAAAATTGGCGAATTATGGAGATATCAAAAAAGTATACACCTTCCGAAATAGAAGGTAAATGGTATGAGCACTGGATGGAAAAGAACTACTTCCATTCTGAACCAGATGAAAGAGAAGCTTATAGTATAGTCATACCTCCACCTAATGTCACAGGTGTCCTTCACATGGGGCACATGTTGAACAATACCATTCAAGATATCCTCATCAGAAAAGCTAGATTGGATGGTAAAAATGCGTGTTGGGTTCCAGGAACAGACCATGCATCTATAGCTACAGAAGCCAAAGTGGTAAAACTTCTAAGAGAAAAAGGCATCAAAAAATCTGATCTTACAAGAGAAGAGTTCTTGGAACATGCATTTGCATGGAAAGAAGAATATGGTGGCAAAATATTAATGCAACTAAGAAGACTAGGTGCATCTTGCGATTGGGAACGTACTGCATTCACCATGGATGAGATCCGATCTGAAGGAGTACTTAAAGCTTTTGTCGATCTTTATAATAAAGGTAAACTTTACAAGGGCCTTAGAATGGTCAACTGGGATCCTGATGCACAGACAGTATTATCAAATGAAGAAGTAATCCATGGAGATGAGACAACAGAACTCTTTCATGTAAGATATCAAGTTGAGGGTACTGATGATTATATCACTATTGCTACAACCAGGCCAGAGACAATCATGGGGGATAGTGCTATCGCTGTGCACCCTGACGATCCTCGATATTCTGCCATGAAAGGCAAAAAGGTTATCGTACCGATGGTCAACCGTGTCATCCCTATCATTTTTGATGATTATGTAGACATAGAATTTGGAACAGGAGCATTAAAAGTAACTCCAGCGCACGATGTGAACGATTATGAAATTGGAAAACGTCATGATCTAGAAGTGATAGATGTAATCAATGATAACGGCACTATCGCTGAAGCAGGACAGGTCTTCGTTGGCGAAGACAGATTCAAGGCAAGGAAGTCAGTCAAAAAAGAATTAGAAAGATTAGGTAATCTAGTATCAAGTGAAAACTACAATCATTCAGTAGGTAGATCTGAAAGAACAAATGCTGTAGTTGAGCCAAAACTGTCTCAGCAGTGGTATGTAAACATGGAATCAATCGTGAAGCCTGCGTTAGATGCTGTAATGACAGATGAAGTAGAGTTCTTTCCAAAAAATCAAAAGAACACGTACAAACATTGGATGGAAAACATCCGAGATTGGTGCATCTCTCGTCAACTTTGGTGGGGACATAGAATACCAGCTTGGTACTTGGGAGAAGATACCTTCGTAGCTATGAATGCTGAAGAAGCACTCGCTCAAGCAAAAGAAAAAACTGGAAATGCAGACCTCAAAATTGAGGATCTTAGACAAGATGAAGATGCACTAGACACGTGGTTCTCTTCTTGGTTATGGCCTATCACATTGTTTGATGGATTCAATTCGAGAGAAGAATTAGACTACTACTACCCTACTTCTGTTTTAGTTACAGGATGGGACATAATTTTCCTTTGGGTAGCGCGGATGGTTATGGCAGGATATGAATGGGAAGGTAAGCGACCGTTCGATCATGTGTATTTCACTGGAATGGTACGGGATGAGAAAAGAAGAAAGATGAGTAAGCAGCTCGGAAACAGTCCTGATGCAATTGGTCTTATTGATAAATACGGAGCTGATGGAGTGAGATTTGGTATGCTAAGTAGTTCTCCTGCCGGAGGTGATTTACTTTTTGATGAGAAGTTATGTGATCAAGGAAGTAAATTCAGCATGAAACTGTGGAGTGCCATGGGTCTTCTAAAAAATCTGAAGATTGATGATGCTAAAAAATCAAACGAAGTCGATCTTTTGGCAGCAAAGTGGTTAACACATAAGATGAATGCTGTTGTAGCCGAAGTTGAACAAAACTTCAAAGAATATCGTCTTTCGGAAGCATTAACAACATTGTATTCTTTTGTATGGAATGACTTCTGTTCTTGGTACTTAGAGATGATCAAGCCACCATATGGTGAAGGCATCTCAGCTGACACAAGAAATATGGCGCTCGATATCTATGAGCAGATATGTATCATATTACACCCGTTCGTGCCATTTATCACAGAAGAAATCTGGCACCTACTCAAAGAAAGAGCAGAAGGAGATGATTGTATCGTAAGTTCATATCCAAAGGCGTTAGATTTTGATGCCGATTACCTCAAAATCATAGATCAAGCAAAAGATGTAATCAGCAATGTAAGAGACATCAGAAACAAAAATGGTCTAAAAATGAAGGAAGAACTTGACCTATTTGCTATAAAGTCTGATTCTATGCAAGCACTATTATCTACGGCCGGAGTATCAGATATGATAGTCAAATTGGGTAACCTTAAAGGCATCACCATAACAGACGATGAAAATGTGAATGGAGCAAGTTTTATATCAGGCACAGAAAAATTTATCGTAGGTATGGAGCAAGATCTCGATATCGATGCTGAGATAGAAGAGAAAGAAAAGGAGCTAGAATATCAAATAGGGTTCGTAGGTAGTATCAACAAAAAATTATCCAATGAACGGTTTGTAAATAATGCACCTGAAGCTGTAGTAGCAAATGAACGCAAGAAAATGGCTGATGGTGAAGCTAGAATCAAAATATTGACAGAGGAATTGGAGAGATTAAGAGGAATGAAATAGGAATCTTCTTTTCTTTATAGAAAAATATAGCCTTCAATGCAGAATATGTATTGGAGGCTTTTTTACTTTGAAGCTATCTCTTTAAGTTTAAGAGGCAGTAACTCTAACTTATTCTTAATTTCAGATCGATCTACGCCTTCCAAAAAAGTCTCTACTATATAAAAGAGTGAATTCAATTGTTGTTCCATATTCATTAAGTACTTTTTTTTTTATAAACGGTCTCCACATTCTAAATTTTGGTGTATCAAGAAAGCCCATTATTGAATCTACGATAATCGCAATTTGCGATAAAAAAAGCCATCCAACATTACTGCTGGATGGCATCATCTAATTACAAAAATCGTCTAATCTAACATAATTCATAGTTAGCAATTTGGCATTATTTACCTAACGCTAATCATCTTTTTAGTTGCTGTATATTCTCCTGCTTTGATTGTATAGTACAATACACCTGAAGTATTAAGATCAGAATAATTGATCTCAATATTCTGAGTTCCTGCTGGGTAATTTTGTGTTTTCTTCGTCACCAATCTACCTGTCACATCTGTGATAATCAATTCAACTTCAGTTGCTTCCGGTAAGAAGAATTTTATCTGAGTTGACTCTAAGAATGGATTCGGTCTGTTCTGGAACAATGCAAAGACACCTTCTTCAAGATCACCTGATCTAGTCTCAAGACTTACATTATACGTGTTCAATGAATTATCATATGCTTCTGCATTGACTGCAGTAGAGTTGATAGATATTAATTC
This sequence comes from uncultured Saprospirales bacterium, assembly GCA_913061325.1. GTDB lineage: Bacteria > Bacteroidota > Bacteroidia > Chitinophagales > Saprospiraceae > CAJXUU01. Next base: position 4,591 of record CAJXUU010000156.1, read on the forward strand.
AGATATTCTAGTATCATTATTCACATCAACTGTCATTGTAAATAATGGCTCTGTCGTATTGATAGATACTCCATTTGCATTACTCCATGAAGTGTTCAAGTCAGTACCATTGAAACCAAAGTTATCATTTGAAACATCCAACTGACCAGCTTCTACAGATACATAATCTGCATTTTCTAGATTCATAGAAAACTGATATCCTACCATCGACTTGATACCTTCCGCATATACTGGGATAGATACTAATCCTGATTCCGCTATTGCATCTTCAATCACGAATGTCATATTCTTATCTGACCTCTTTTCAGATATTGTTCCTGCACTTAAGTTTGTTACTGCGTTGCCATTTACATCACCAATCTTGATTGAAATCATGTCGTTATTTAAGCTAGCAAACTGAAGATTACCAATGTTGATTTCTTCATTGAATGGGAATGGATCAGTAGAATCAGAGAATGCTGTATTCTTAGGTATAAATCTCCATGACTGCTGTCCGTTAGGGAATTGATTATTAATACCCAAGATCACCTTTCTCAATGATAACAGATCTGAAGACTTAATTTCTTCATCATTATTAACATCTGATGCGATCAACTTATATGGACTATCCAATGTTTGTAATCCTAAAATATGCCTCTGAATCATTACTAAATCTAGTGTAGATACACCATTCGTTATATCATCATTTTTCTCAGCTATCACTGTATAACCTTCACCTTTTGGTAAATTTGTAATGTTATACGTTCCATTACTTCCAGTTATAGTTGACTTATAAACCTCGAGAAGTGGGTTCACCGCAGTTACTGATACACCTTCAACATTATTAAATGATTCAGTTCTTAAAATACCACTTATGTTTGTCAAACTTCCAATATCACCTTCACAAACGTCATCTTGACTATCTTGTAGGATCAATGTTATAGTACAGAATTCTTGATTTCCCGCTTCATCAGTTACCCACATTTCAAGTTGAATTTCTTCTTCTTCACCGTTTGGTAAGTTATCACATGTAAATACTATGCTATTATCGGAAGTGTTCTGAGAGAATGAAAACAATAAATCATTTTGTTCAGTACAGTTATCATAACTACCAAGATCAAAATCATTTGCCCAGATATCGATCATCCCGTTGTTATTCATCACGACTGTTGTGATTGAGCTTAGGCAGTATGGAGTAGGTTTTTTACCATCTCTTACATTAAGAATCATGTCACATACAGTTGCATTTCCACATTTATCTTCTACTGTCCATTTTACAGAGTGTTCTCCAATAGGTAACGTCTCATTTATAGTAGATGAATTTCCATTCAAATTAAAATCAATTGCCGTCAATCCATCATCGTATAGATCAATTTGGTAATAATATTCAATCTCATCACTAGGTGTACAATCGTCCGTAGCCTCCAATGTGAATTCCACAGGACCTTCACAATTTCCAAATATATCTAATGTAGTATCAAAACAATTCAGAATTTCAGGCGCTTCAGTATTTTTCAATTTGATCACCTGTAAGTGTTTATAGTATCCTTGTCCTTCAACAGGAGCTGATTCATTGTATGTACACCAGTCTATTACTGTCCATTCTCTAAGAATCTTCTCACAAGCACCATCAACAAATGTGAAAACTTTATCTTCATATACAGTTGCAACTAAGCTACAGTTATCATCATCATATCTTGGATATGCGTTTGCTACTGGAAGATTATCAGGATCTAGATTTGTATAACAAGTCGTAGCATCATAATCATTTGGCCAGTCTATATCATTTTCAACAAATGGATCTTCATCTTCAAGCGTGATTGTTTGCACACATGTTCCTTTTAATCCTTCTCTGTCTTCTACAGTCCAAGTTCTTTTTACCACTCCTGCACCACAGTTATCGATATCTTCATCATCTATAAACGTTACTGACACAACTTCACAATTGTCAATGTATTCTGGCTCACCGGTCACAGCTGGATCAGAAAAGTCAGCTTGACAATTCATTGTAATATCCGGCGGACATAAAGTGATATATGGTGGCAATTTATCTTGTACAGTAACTTCAACCATACATGTATTTTTATTTCCAGATAAATCAGTTACTTCAAACGCAACCATGATCGTCTCTCCTACTTCTTCACAACAGAATGTTACTCTATCACCAAACGCAGTACTAACGCCAACGCATTCATTTGTCATTTTTCGAGCTTGCATTTCTAAGATTCCACAGTTATCAAGACTACCGTCATCGAAGGTAGTTGCAAATACATCAACATATCCATTAGAACCAATTGATACCACTGTAAATTCATCGCAGACTGCGATAGGATTAACCTGATCTTCAACTGTAATCGTGAAGTATTCGGTAGTTACATTTCCACACTCATCTTCGATTTGCCATTTTGCCCATGTTCTACCAAAAGATAGACTTTTTACTAGAGCAGCATTCGCTGTATACGTAGTGTTATCATTATAATATGGTACATCTGTTGGCGGGTTACCCATATCGTAAGCACTTAAGTATGATAGTGTATAAGTAAACTCGTCAGAACAATCAAACTCTACAGATGGATATACAAATACATAATCCGCTGCACATTCGTATTCTCCAGCTGAGATAGTCACATCAGGAATATCTTCCATTACTGGCCCCTCTTTATCAAGTACTTTTATGATCTGGTTGTGCTCTACAACTTCTCCACTACACCACTCTAACAACCTGAAGTGTCTTATTAATTTATATGATCCTTCGCAGATGTCAATCCTAGTATCTGTATATGGGAATATTTGCACATTATCACATAGATCGCCTGATGGAGCTCCTGTCACATCTGTACCTGGCGCGTCATCAGCATAAAATTCACATGATAATGAAGGTTCTTGTAGATCATCATAGTTAGGTGGGAACATCAATGTTGCTAACCCATTCCTATAGATATAAATAGTTTGAACACAAGAGTTACTAACGTTTCCACTTTCATCTTCAGCGGACCAAGTTCTTAGAATTACATTAGAATATGGACTAGAACAATCTTGATCTATTTCATCATCATTATATGACATTGTAGTAGCTCCACATCCGTCAATTCCTAGAACTGTATAAGTATTCGCTCCTTCTGTTTGTGCTATTACATCATTTTCAGTAGGGAAAGTAACTATACCTCCAGTCTGAGATATAACTAATTCCGCAGCGATGACAGTACCTCCTGTACCAGCAACTAAATCAGATATTGTTATTAACCAATCTCCGTTAGGATCTTTACCATCAAAAATACTTAAGAACTGATTTGGCTGATAATTACCACTAATTCCTGGTGCCAAATCAGAACATGCATTTAGCAAATCTCCATATGAATTAAATGCATTATCATCAAGTGTTATCTGAAGATTTGGCACAGTACATCCAAATCCTGGTTGGATAAACAATACAGATGATGTACCATCAGGCGCTGTAATCGTAGCACTTAATTCAGAAATTGAATCATGCTCAATATTTACTCTTACTGAAACACCAGTGATTGTTGATTTTACTAACCCATGAACTGGGAAAGTAAAAACATTAGAATTTGCTGCTCCATCACTTATTTCAGCATTAAACATGCCGATATTCGCTGGAAATGTAACTCTCTCAGCAATTGGTGATCCAGGATAAATATCTCCAAAACACGTTGTTGTTACATCGATACAATCTAAAATTGCCGGTGCTTTATCTTCAACAACAAGCTTACCCCAACAAGAATTGTTATTAGGTCCAGTGACTCTTACTGTTAAATTTTGTCCTATATTATCTCCAGTTACGACGTTGCCATAACTGTTACCATTATCATCTTCTATCTCTACTATATATTCATCATAACATGAATATGGTCCTCCTTCAAGAATCAAGTCAGCTGTTACAATTTCCATACATTCTTCATCAAGAGATATTTGCACTTCATCATTACAAACGATAGCAGAAATCGCACCACCAAATCCAGTTACTGTTACCGTAAAATTAATCACTGTAGAATTTCCACTTGCATCTATTGCCTCATAGTTAACTTGTGTAACTCCTACAGGAGCTTCATCTCCTATTAGAACCGTATTTCCAACTGGTCGAACAATATAACTCGTTTGATATCCTTCTACCATAATGATAGATCCATATTCTCCGTAGTTAAATACATCCAATGTTGTTGGTTCAGGAGCACCACAGAAATCACTAGCAATATATGAAGGAGCCGTCTGCCCATTATTGTTCATAGCTACAATAACACCATTATATTGTGATCCAGGTACTACTATTTCTACAACGAATATCTCCCCTGCAGCTACAAGTGCAGAAACGGGTATAGAATACAATCCATTTTGAAAATTAGGAAGCACTTCATTTCCACTACCAAGCAATTCCATGTTCGCATATAATAATGGACCATCCAATCTATATACATTTACTGTAACAGAAGGATTACCGAATGCTTCTGCAACACCAAATGTTACCTGTTCGATGTTCAACTCTGTATTTATACCTTCTGTATTTGTATCAAACACTCTTAGATACTTCGTAGCACCTCCAGGACAGTTAACACCTTCTTCGAATGTACCTAAATCTTCATTCTGAGTTATTGTTACTTCTGGATCAATACAGTTTTCTGTAACTGCGAATGTTTGAGGTATAACATACCCACATTCTCCCGCTGTCAAATCTGCAACTAAGTCTGTTATTCCTGCTACGAAAGGATCTTCATCATCTATTATAGTAACCAATGTAACACAAGAAATAGCAATTCCATTGTCATCCAAAGCTTCATATAAAACCTCTGTTACCCCTACTGGGAAAGTACCACTTACTGGTGCAGGTGTCGATGAACACATTCCTGTCAATATTGGAGACGGTACATTTACTTGAGTCTCGCAAGAGTTACTCGGAGCAGTAAGTGTGATAGCATCTGGACACATGATCACGCATGAGATCTGCTGTACAGTTGCTGTGGCAATCTCTTCTGATGCACTTATAGTTCCAAGTCCATCTCCTACTATTCTTACTTCTATTCCAAATGACCCAGTAAAGTTTCCATTTGATGAAACATCAATACCAAAACTGTGTGTAGTACCAGATTCAAATGCCCCACATTGACTATTTCCACTCATGAAGCCTGGTTTAGTCCATGCTGGACCAGTAACAATTACTTCATCACCTTTATTTAGACCACATCCGATATAAGGTGACGGAGAAGGTAATGAATGCCATAAGCTAAGACCTGCAATAGGGCCAACCAATCTTACTTCTATGAGGTCAGCATATTCTCCTGTATTAGAGTCAAAAGTGACATCTACAACTATTGTCGAAGTTGTCCCAGCGAAATAGCCACCATTCACAGTAGCCGATGGATTTATAATGTCTGCTTGAGCATTAAAACTAATCAATGCTAGCAGTGTAATCATCAAAACTTTTGTGGCTTTGTTGATCGTAGTTAAGAAAGTGATTTCGACATTTTTCATAATAGACTTTTTTTCATTTTATGTCTTGACAATCATTAAGTTAGACGACTTACAGATTATCGGATTAGATTATTGTAATATTGAGATGATTCTTAATAAGAGATGAGAAACATAATTTCTGATCTTATATATCGGTTCGGAGTTGTATTTGCAAAACTCACATCAATGAACCTCACTGCTGGTTGTATTACATTGTACTCTTCTTTTGGTAATAATGTATTGGCAGCTTCTTCTACAGTAGCACCTAGTTTTATACCGTTAAGCATTGATTTAATAAATCTTATCTTTTCAGTATTTATCTTGTATGCATTAGCATCATTTTCTTCAAGGTCAGGTAATGTAGATGCAAGTTGTTTTGAAGCATCAGATAAATTTTTGATTACTTCTGGCTTGCTGTAGTAATTCTGTCCGCTTAAGCCTGTTCCTACTCCTAAGATTAGTGTAAAAGAAAGGACGAAAATTCTTAGAATATTTTTTTTCATGTCTTTAGGTTTAAGTCGGGAATCATCCCTTTTAATGAGCTTTATAAATTGCTAATTTTAATTATTATAATTTTCTTAATATGCTACTCGCTATAAATTAATGACTTATACATTTTCATATTATTATATTTGTTAATGTGTAAATCTGTATGTATTTAGGCAAGAAGTGTACCAGTTTAAAGTTCTATAGATAATTAATGAGAATCATTTTTTGAACCATGGCTAATCAAAGAGAACTATCCAAGATTTGCATTCTCAATTTCGTCGTGAAATCAAGTTGGGATATCTATAAACTCATATAGCTTCGATAATATCTTCGTATATTGGAAATGGATTTATAAAGTAAACTATGCCAATCAACCAAAATCATAATTACTGCCTTAACTGCAAAACTCAATTCCCTGAAGGCTTCAATGCGGAAGAAGAGATCTTTTGTAGTCATTGTGGGCAATCAAGTAAAGAGCGTCGTTTGTCAATCTTTAAACTTCTTAAAGATGGGATTAGTAACGTATTAAATCTGGACAGTGGACTGATCCATACATTTAGAGATATCATATATCCTGCAAAACTTACGAGAACCTATATAGAAGGTAAGAGAAAGTACTATGTGAATCCTGCCAGACTTTTTGTATTTATGCTTATCGGAATTATTACTGTGAGTCTATGGTTAGCTAATCTTGACAATACTTCATTTGAAGGTGATCTAGATCTAATGTATAGTCGAGCTGAAAAATCCACAATGCTTGTAAAATATGATGACCTTATAGACTCGTTATCATTAGAGAATATAGGTCCCACATCAGATACCATACGAGCTAGACTATTTAAAAATGTTTACAAACCAGAAAATGATACTATTGGATTAAAAAATGCACAATTCTTCGGCACAAATAGGGACATCAGAAAATACGGAATTTCATCCTATGATGCTGTACATCTACCTATCGATCAGATATTCACAAAATATAAGATAATTGATTTCTGGGATAAACAACATGCACGCATATTTATAAGAATAGTAACGAACCCTGCCAATAGTCTTATATACATCCTAAAAAATCTGACTTGGGCTGTCTTCATTACGCTCTTACTTGTAAGCATCTTCATGAAGCTTATTTATATAAGAGGTTATTACTATATAGTAGAACATGCGGTACTACAGTTGAATCTTCATAGTTTCTATTTCGTAGCGATTTCAACTGTGATAATAATAGATACTTTTATGAATTCTGTCTTTACAGAATATGAAGGAAATGTTCAATCTATTATTTACGGTTTAATTTTCCTTTTTGTAGGAGGTGTTCAGTTTTTCGCCATTAAGAAATACTATAAACATGGTGTCTTCCGTGCATTATTAAGCCAATTCTTAATTAATTTCGCTTATATTTTCTTTTTTTTCCTCTCAGTCTTATTCGTTACTTTAATATCTGTATTCTTGTATTAAGAAGAGATTTGAAAAGTTACAAACATTACAATTTTGAGAAATTACACGACAGTCATAGGGCTAGAAGTGCATGTGCAGTTGAATACTATCAGTAAAGCATTTTGCTCAGACCCTAATAAATTTGGTCAAGAACCGAACACAAATATCAGTGCAGTATCATTGGCTCTTCCTGGGACACTTCCCGTTTTGAACGAAGAACAAGTAGCTTCTTCTATAAAACTGGCTTATGCATTAGGATCTACCATTAATAAAGAAAACCGGTTTGATAGAAAAAACTACTTCTACCCTGATCTCCCAAAAGGATATCAAATCACTCAAGAAAAACTGCCGATCTGCGTTGGTGGAGAAATGATTTATTTGTCTGAAGGAATAGAAAAGAAAATCCGTATCCATCATGTGCATATGGAAGAAGATGCCGGTAAGAGCTCTCATGATCTGCATGATCTATATAGTATGGTAGATATCAATCGTGCAGGAACGCCTCTCGTAGAAATCGTAACTGAGCCTGACTTAAGAAGCGCTCAAGAAGTGCATGACTTTATTGCCGCTCTTCAACAATTGGTAAGATACCTCGGCATTTCAGATGGAAATATGGAAGAAGGTTCGCTTAGATGTGATGTAAACGTATCCGTCATGCCTAGCGACAGTGACATATATGGAGAACGAAACGAAATTAAAAA